>NZ_BAXF01000056.1:0-10044 GCF_001310435.1 Arthrobacter sp. JCM 19049
GCAGGGCGTGGCCCTGCTGGAGGTGGCCGGGCCGCAGGGCGAACTGCAGATCCCCCACCCTGCGGGAGTGGAGCTGCGCTGGCTGCACCGCAATGGACAGCCTCCGGGCACCACCGACCTGCTGGCCGAAGCTTTCCTAAAGCTGCCCACTCCCCCGCCACAGAGCACGGTGATCGCCCACGGCGAGCGCTCTGCCGCCAAGGCGATCTCCCGCATCGTCGCTGGCTGGGGCCTGGACAAGAAGCGGGTGCACGTCTCCTCCTACTGGACGCTACGGACCCGATCGCGCTGAACCGGCCCCGGCCGCTATCCGGGCTGGTTAGCTTCTTCGCGGGGCCGGGACGATGCGGGCAGGCCCAGTCCCAGATGCCCGCGCAGGGTCGAGGAGGAGTACGCGGTGCGGAAAAGTCCCCGGCGCTGCAGTTCGGGGATCACCAGGTCCACGAAATCCTCGATGCCGGCGGGCAGAGTGGGCGGCATCAGGTTGAAGCCGTCCGCCGCCCCGCAGTCCAGCCACTGCTCCATCTCATCGGCAATGGACTGCGGGGTACCGATCATGGTGGCGTGTCCGCCTCCGGCGGCCAGCAGCCCCAGCAGTTCGCGCACCGTGGCTGGTGCACGGCGATCAGCCGCTGGATCGTGGCATAGCGTCCCTTCGGTCCGGTGAAGCTGTGCAGTGGCGGCAGTTCGGGCACCGGGGCATCCAGGTCCCACCCGGAGGTGTCCTGCTGCACGAAGACGCCCAGCTGCTTAAGCGCGTCACGTGGGCAGCAGCTCGTTCAGTCGGCGCTGCTTGGCCCGGGCTTCCTCATGCGTGCGCCCCACGTAGGTCACCAGCCCCGGCATGATCGCCACCGCTTCCGGGTCGCGTCCGGCCGCGGCGATCCGGGAGCGCAGGTCGGTACCGTACTCCAGGGCCATCTGCCGGTCGGCGGCCACCGCGTACACGGCCTCGGCATATTTCGCGGCCAGCTCCCGACTGCGGGGAGGAGCCGGCCTGGAACAACACCGGGGCCCGCTGCGGGCCGCCGGGAACGTTCAGGGGCCACGCACCGTGAAGTGCTCCCCACGTGTTCGATGGGCTGCAGAAGTTCCAGGTTGGCGAAGTCCCCATCCCGCTGGCCTGTATGGCCTGGGCCGGGAAGGAATCCCACAGTCGGCGCACCACCTGAATGAATTCATCGGCTCGCGCATATCGGGTGTCATGGTCCCCCAGCCCGGGCATCGAATGGTTCTGCGCCTCGGCATCCCACATGCTGGTGACCACGTTGACCCCGGCCCGCCCGCCGGAGAGGTGGTCCAGGCTGGCCAGCATTCTGGCGGCATGGAATGGGGAGTAGAAGCTGGAGGAGACAGTACACACCAAGCCAATGTGCTCGGTGTGCTGGCTCAACGCCGAGAGCAGGGTCAGCGGCTCGTAGAACCAGGTGGGTCCGGCCTTTGCGGCCTGCGGGGAGATGGATTGGCCGTCGGCCAGGAACACCGCGTCCAGCAGCCCGCGCTCTGCGGTCTGCGCCAGCTGCGTGTAGTACGGTGTCGCCCAGGCGTTCGGCAGCGGAGTCCGGGTCCCGCCAGGCAGCCTGGTGGTGGCCTGCACCGTAGATGAACAGGTTGAGTTTCAATTGCTTGGGGCTCATCCCTTGACCAGTCCCCCATCCACGATCAGGTTCTGTCCGGTCACGCCGCGGGCCCAGGGGGAGGCGAAGAACAGGACGGCGTCCGCCAGTTCGGCCGGGCTGGTGACCTTGCGCAGCGGTGTGCCGGAGGCGATGAAGTCAAAGACCTCTTCCGGGGTGGCCGCGGAGGCGTCGGTCGTGCGCAGCAGTCCGCCCGATACCATGTTCACGGTGATCCCCTCGGGTCCCAGGTCATCGGCGAAGGTGCGGGTCAGCGACAGCAGTGCCGCCTTGGTAGCCGTGTAGTCGTGGTACGGGACCACCGGATGCTGGAAGAGGTTCGTGCCGATATTGATGATCCGTCCAAAGCCGGCTTTGCGCATGTTCGGCAGCACGGCCTGGATTGCGGCGACCGGGGCCAGCACCGACCCGGTGAACTGCTTGCTCAAATCGGCCGCGCTGAGTTCGCCAGCCTTGGGTCGGGCGTCCCCGTTGAAGGAGAAGTCGACCAGCGCATTGTTGACCAGCGTGGTCAGCGGCTTGCCAAAGTGCTCTTCGGCCTGGCGGACCAAGTCCTTCAGCTGCCCGGCTTCACGCACATCAGCCTGTACGGCCAGGGCCTGATCGGGGTAGCGGGCAGCCAGATCGGTGGCGGCCTGCCCCGAGGAGTGGTAGTTGAGGACCACGTTCGCTCCGGCGTCCAGGAAGGCGGTGCTGATGGCCGCGCCCAGCCCGCGCGCGGCGCCGGTGACCAACACCTGCTGCTCTGCCAGGGGCAGAGCACTGTTGCTGGTTTCGACGGTGGTGGTTTGTGTGTTCATGGTGTTCGAACTCCTTGAATGTGGGTCAAGGCGAACGGAACCCGGTGGATACGCCGCAGCCACTCAAAGGTGCGGGGCATCGTGGAATCCAGGACATTCCCTTCGCCAGTACTAACTGGTGCAGGTTCGACGGGTGTTTTCTCAGCCGCTGCGGCGGCACCCCGTGTCACTAACCCCATTCCTACCACATCCAGCGACCAGGCACCGACTTGGAGACTTTTTGGCCCGGACAATGCCGAGGCCGCGCCGTTGCCGTTACGAAAACGGACGGGACCGGACTCCTTGTCGCTTTGCCGGAACCGGCCTACGGTGAGGATATGGACACGGTAAATGACAAGGGCAAGGATCCCTACGCACCAGAAAACATCGACACCGGCGAAGTGTCACCCGAGCAGCTGAAGAAGTGGCGTGATGAGGGCGGGGCATCGCACACCCGTCCGGGACAGGACGAGGATCCGGGAACCGCGACCAACTAGCGCGGTCTGCGTCACGGACACCACATGAAGGTGCCCCGGCGGTTCGGGCGATAGTGTCGCCCCGAAGCGATAAGGTGCTGGCTGTACACCACAGGCAGCACCTTATTTTTGGTGCGCCCACTGCATCGAAGGGAACCTTCTACCGCATGCGCAGCCCGCGTCGCTTCACCACCCTGGCCCTCTTGCTTGGCTCACTGTCACTGACCTCATGCTCGGCCGGGACGCTCAGCGATTTCAACTCCGACGCCGCTCCAGGGCAAACGCAGTCACAAGCCCCCTCCACCGGCGGCCCCATCACCGAAGAGCAAAGCCTTGAGTTTGCAGAATCGCTGGCGTTGCTTGAGGAAATCGACGTCAAGGGCCGCGCCCCGAAGACCGGGTACTCGCGCGAGGAATTCGGCAAGGGCTGGAAGGACCCCGACCGCAACGGGTGCGACGCGCGCAATGACATTCTCGCCCGGGACCTGAAGGACGTGGAATACCGGGAGGGACGCATTGAATGCGTGGTGCTCAGCGGCGTACTTGATGACCCCTACACCGGCAAGAGCATCTCCTTTGTGCGCGGGCAGGGAACCAGCAGCGCAGTGCAGATCGACCATGTGGTGGCGCTTTCGGATGCCTGGCAGAAGCGCCCAGCAGTGGGACGCCGAAACGCGCCTGAACTTTGCCAACGACCCGCTGAACCTGATGGCTGTGGATGGCCCGACCAATGCATCCAAGGGCGACAAGGACGCGGCAACGTGGCTGCCACCCAACCGCTCCTTCCGGTGCAGCTACGTTTCCCGTCAGACGCAGGTGAAGGCGAAATATGACGCGTGGATGACAAAGGCCGAACAGGCGGCCATTGAGAAGATCCTGCGCAGCTGCCTCTAACCGCGCACACCCCCGGCTCACGGCGGTGAACCGGTTTTTCCTAGGTTTACCCTGCTCCCCGAGGCGCCGCTTCATCCCACTGCGGTAGGTGAGCAAGCACATCTAGTCCTTTCGGAGGATTCCTTCGGACAACTATTTGTGCAATTATTGTAATTACAGTCATTGGTTTTTCACGGGACAGCGTGGTCTACGGAACAAGGGATGCGTGATGCAGAGATGAAGATGCGGCTTCTGGGGGTTGCGCTTTTGGTGTGCGGTGCCGCGGTCTTCATCTTTGCTCTCAACGTTCAGCATCGTGAGTTGGCCTACGGCCTGCTTACTGGGGCATACCTGCTCTTCGTGCTGGCCGTATGCACGCTGGTCGGACGAATCGTGGGAGCCTCGCGGGTGGGGCCACCCAGCGGCGAATGATCCGCACGCCCTCGTTGCGGCTCTGCACCGAGGCCGACCACGATCACGCGGTGAACGTGAAAGATCTGCTTGATAGTCAAACTGTGGCGCGGGTTTCGCGGTCAAATCCGGCCGGGCCGACCCGCTGCGGGAGGGCCGTGTGAAGCGAGGCCACGTGAACGGCCCCCGACATCAACCCCACACTTCATCAAAAAGTATCGACAGGTTCACTCCCGTGGGATAAACATGTGACGATCACTTGTTTACCTCTAGGGGATTTTCCATGCCTACCTCCAGACGTCTGCCCAGGGTCGGTTTCACTGCCCTGGCGTCCTTTTCGGTCATTGCCTCCGGCGCCGTTGGCGCGCAGGCAGCGCCCACCGACCCAAGTCCGGCCAAGGAAGTAGAGCTCAACCTGCTGAGCATCAATGACTTCCACGGACGCATCCAGGCCGAGGGCGAATCTGCCGGAGCTGCAGTACTGGCCGGAGCGGTCGCAAAATATCGGCAGGAGAACGCGAATACCCTCTTTGTCTCGGCCGGCGACAACATCGGTGCCTCCACGTTCGCTTCCGCTTCACAGCAGGATGCGCCCACGATTGACGCGCTCGGCGCCGCCGGGTTGGACCTGTCGGTGGTGGGCAACCACGAATTCGATCGCGGCTTCCAGGACCTGCAGGAGCGTGTAATCCCCCGCTACGGCACCAAGCCCAAAGCCGAAGGAGCCGAGGGGGCGGACTATGCCCTCGGCGCGAACGTATACGAGAAGGGCACCAGCAAGCCGGCCCTCAGGGAGTACACAATCCGCGAAGTCGACGGTGTATCGGTCGGGTTCATCGGCACGGTCACCGCGGACACGGCCACGCTGGTTAGCCCCAGCGGGATCAGCGACCTCACCTTCGGCGACCAGCTCGCGGCCGCCAACCGGGTGGCAGAGAAGCTGAGCGACGGCGACAAGAAGAACGGTGAAGCCGACGTGCTGGTGCTGCTGACCCACGACGGATCCGAAAGCACGGCCTGTGACACGATTGCCAAGGAATCAACGGATTATGGGCAGCTGATCCGCAATGCCGATGAGCACATCGACGCCATCATTTCCGGACACACCCACAAGCCCTACCACTGCTCAGTGCCAGTCGCGGGCACTGGCCAAACCCGGCCGGTGATCCAGGCGCATCAGTACGGCACCACTCTGGGCGAAATCTCCCTGAGCATTGATGCCAGCGACGGCACGGTCACGCAGTCGAGCACCAAGCTTGTTCCCTTGGCTCCCGAAGACGGCTCGGCTTTCGAGCCAAACCCTGCCGTCACAGATATTGTTGACAAGGCCGTCGCCGAATCCGAAGAAGTAGGCCAACAGGAAATCGGAGCCATCAGCGCCGACATCCTGCGCGGCGGCGAACCGGCGGGTGATGACCGCGGCGTGGAATCCACCCTGGGTAACACCATCGCCGATGTCCACTTGTGGGCGACCTCCAACGAGGACTTCGGCGGTGCCCCGGCACAAATCGCCTTCATGAATCCCGGTGGTCTGCGCGCTGATCTGCTGTACGGCAGAAACGGCGTCGTCACCTACAAGGCAGCCGCGGACGTACAGCCCTTCGCCAACACCCTGATCACCATGGACATGACCGGCGCCCAGCTGTATGAAGTGCTCGAACAGCAATGGCAGCCGGAAGGAGCTTCCCGTGAAAAGCTGCACCTGGGGATCTCCGAAGGACTGAGCTACACCTACGTGGAGGACGCGGCCCGCGGTGAGCACATCACGTCGGTGAGTTTCAACGGAAAGCCCGTCGCCGAGTCTGACACGTTTCGGGTCGCCGCCAACGCGTTCCTGGCCTCCGGCGGGGATAACTTCACGGCCTTCGCCGAAGCCAAGGACCATGCCGACAGCGGCCAGGTGGACCTGGACGCCACGGTGAACTACTTCAAGTCCCACGACGTCGTGGATCCAGCGCCGCTGGGCCGCGCCGTGCAGGCGGGCACCGAATGGGCCACCGTGAGCCTCTCCTCGGCCACCCTCGCTCCTGGCTCCACCCTGGAGGTGGCGGTTTCCGAGTTGGAGCCCGGGGCGAAGATCTCGGCCAGCGCCTTCGACGGGGAGGTTAAAGTTCAGGACATCGCCGCGGCCGATGACGCCGGCTCCACCTCCTTCCAGCTGACCGCGCCTCAAAAGCTGAAGGAAGGCCAGTACCAGTTGGTGATCTCGCAGGTGGGCCGGGAGGACATTTCCGTGCCGCTCACGGTAGCTGTCGAGGCACCTACCACCCCGAGCACGGAACCCAGCCCGCAGCCGAGCGCCTCGCCCACGGCGTCCCCCTCGGTGTCGCCGTCGCCGTCGCCGACCCAGTCAACCCAAAGCCCCGCGCCGCCACGCCCGGACGCTTCCCAGTCACCGACATCCGGTCCTCAGGATCTGGCCGACACGGGCTTCGCGTACTCGAGCATCGGCATCATTGCCGCGGTCATCCTGGTCGTAGGGCTGCTCATGGTGCTGCTACGTCGTCGGGGCAACACCCACTAGAGGCCGAGAGCCCAGGGAGACAAGGTGAAGATTAACGTCAAAAGCACCGCCAGCGGCGGTGCTTTTGACGTGTCGACGCCCTGACCCCGGCCGGGGAAGCGGGGTCGCTCAGCGGCAGAAACTAGTCGATCTTCAGCTCGCCCATTTCGTCCCAGCCCTGACCATCGACCTTGCGGGAAATGATCTTCGGGGTGGACACCAGGGCCGGACGCATGGCTTCCAGACCTGCGGCGAAGTGCGGGCCATTGACGTGGGTGGCGGCCGCTTCGTCGTCGCGGAACCCCTCAACCAGCACAAACTCGTTCGGGTCTTCGACGCTGGTGGACCAGTCGAAGAACAAGTTGCCCTCCTCGGCGCGGGTGGTGCGGGTGAACTCGGCGACGCGGTCCATGAAGCTGTCGGTGAATTCGGGCTTTACCTGAAACTTAACAACGATGAAGTACATGCCACCAGTCTAGTTAGCCGCCGCCGGTGTGTCTCTTGGTTTGGATGGCGCTTCGGTCACGTGCCGGCATTGCCTCGATCACCAGGTCATAGGAATCCTCGACCAGTTCGCGCATCACCTGCGGGTCCAGTCCCACGCGCACTGAGTTCCAGTGTCTTTTGTTCATGTGGTAGCGCCGGTGATCTGTTCGTGCTCGTCGCGCAGCCGTTCGGCGATGGCCGGTTCACACTTCAGGTTCAGCAGCAGTTCGCCTGATGCACCATCAGCAGGGCAAACATCTTGCCCTTGGCGCGGTCCCGTCCGGCAACCTTGAACACGGTGCTGTGTTCCCCAAAGGGGAAGTCTTCGTAGGCTCCGGGCATGGACAGGCACAGGGTCCGCCACACTTCGTGGTGTTCCTCCAGCGCGCTCATTTCCACCGTCCCGGATCTCCGCCGCGTCCGGTTCCCACGGTAGCAGTCGCCGTCCGGGGCAGGGACTGGGGTGGGCTCCTTCGCAGCACTGGCGCTAGAGAAGCGGATATTCGATCTTCGGGCAAGTGTCCATGACCACTTCGAGCCCGGCGTCCTTGGCGCGCTGCGCGGCGGCTTCGTCGACAACGCCCAGCTGCAGCCAGACGGCGCTGGCGCCGACCTCGATGGCCTGGTCCACGATGTCCCCGACCTTCGCCGAGTTCACGAAGCAGTCCACGACGTCGATGTGCCCGGGGATCTGGTCCAGACGCTCATAGCCGGTTTCCCCCATGACGGTTTCCCCGCTCAGGGATACCGGCAGGATCTGCATTCCCAGCTGTTCCTTCAGGTAGCGGGCAATGGAGGGGGCCACCCGCCGCGGGTTGTTCGTCAATCCCACCACGGCCCAGCGGGCGGGGGTGGTCAGCAGCCGGCGGATAACCTCTGGATCATTGACATGTTTGGCGTTCATGCCGTCACCCTACCCCGGGTGCGGGCAGGGGAAAACCACCGCTGCGAACTTGCAGCGGTGGTTCAGGTGCGGGTAGCGGCCCGGCCTCCCCCAGCCATCCAAGGGGCCGCTACCCGGGTCTTGTGTCCGGCTACGGGACCAGGTTCTGCTCCGGTTGGCCGCTGACGGCGCTGGATTGCGTGAATGCCCCGCGGTACGCGGCGGCCGGGTGGTTTGACGGCAGCCGGTCCCCGCGCCCGAACACCTTGTGGCGCAGGCTTCCCGGGGTGTACTGGGTTTGCGCCAGTCCGCGGCGACGCAGTTCGGGCAGCAGCCCGTCAATGAAGTTGTCGTAGGAGCCGGGCAGCACGTGGTTCATGATGTTCAGCGTCGATGCCCGCGTCCTGCCACTGCTCCAGCTGGTCGGCGATCTGTTCCGGGGTTCCCACCAGCTGCTGGGCCTTGGCCCGGTAGTGGGCCAGATCCCGCAGCGTCGGGTTGCCGCCGGGGGTGGAGGCCAGCACCGCTTCGAGCACCCCCTGGGCGCCTTCGGTCTGCACCTGGCCCAGCGGGGTGTCCAGATCCAGTCCGCCCAGGTCGATTCCCAGCCCGCCGCCGATGTGCGCGATGATCACGTGCGGGTCCAGGTACTGGTCGTATTCGGCTTCCAGCGCTTGGCCTCCGCCTCGGTGGAGCCCACCACGAAGGAAAGCCCGGCGAACACCTTCAGGTCCTGGCGGCGGCGCCCGGCCGCCTGCAGGTTCGTCTCCAGCTGGGCGACCTTCTTGGCCACGTACTGCGGGTGCGGAGCGAACAGGAAGGTCGCCTCGGCGTGGGTCGCGGCGAACTGGGAGCCGCGCGGGGAGGAACCGGCCTGGAAGAGGAAGGGGGTGCGCTGGGTGCTGGGCACGGCCAGGTGCGGCCCGTCGATGGAGTAGATCTGGCCGCGGTGGTTGATCTTGCTGACCTTGTCCGGGTCCGCGTAGATCCCGTTGGCCTTGTCCGCCAGCACCGCGTCGTCCGCCCAGGAGCCTTCCCACAGCTTGTAGGCTGCCTCCACGTATTCCTCCGCCCAGCTGTAGCGGTCATCGTGGGCGACCAGGGAGGCTCCCCCGAAGTTGCGGTGCGCGTTTTCCAGGACGCTGGTGACAATGTTCCAGGCGACCCGGCCGTTGGAGAGGTGGTCCAGGGTGGAGAGCTGGCGGGCGAACTGGAAGGGGTGGGCCTGGATGACCGAGCTGGTCATGGCCAGCCCGATCTGCCCGGTGCCGGCGGCCAGCGCGGAGAGCAGCACCAGTGGATCGTGGCTGGGCACCTGCAGACCCTTGCGCACGTGGGAGGCCCAGCCGCCCTCGTGGTCCCCATAGAGGCCCACCACGTCGGCGAAGAACATGGCGTCGAACTTCGCGTCCTCCAGTTTGCGGGCCAGGTCCACCCAGGGCGCCAGTTCGTGGAAGCGGTGCTGCTGGGCCTGCGGGTGGCGCCACATGCCGCCCAGGATGTGGCTGGAGGTGTTCATCAAGAAGGCGGACAGCAGCAGGCGCGGTCGCTGGTCAAAGGTTCCCATTTACTTCTTTCCCTTCGCTTCGCCAATGGAGTTCAACCGGTGGGGATAGTGCCGTTGATGAAGTAGTCCCCCACGGAGCGGGCCTTGAACACGACCGGGTTGTGGGTGGCCACGGTGCGCGCGTTGCGCCAGTAGCGGTCCAGCGACTTGCTGGTGGACACCGCGGAGGCGCCGGTGACGTCGAACAGCTCGCTGGTGGCATCCAGCACCAGCTTCGGGGTGGCCACGTGGGCCTGCTGCACCGCCAGTTCGGCGCGCAGGTAGGCCTGCTGCTCGTCCAGCCCCAGCGCCGCATCGTGGGCGGCATCCAGTTCCCGGGCGGCGGTGATGACAATCGACTCGGCGGCAAACACATTGGCGGCCAGGCGCCCCACCAGTTCCTGGATCTGTGCGTCATCGCGGAACAGCGCCCCGGAACCGGTGTTGAAG
>NZ_BAXF01000057.1:0-9898 GCF_001310435.1 Arthrobacter sp. JCM 19049
CAGCACGGCGACCGCGCCGGCGCCAAGCACCACTCCCCCGGCGGTCCAGGTGACGGCCCAGCTCCAGAACTGGCCCCACCGCTCGCCCAGCGTCATGTAGAACACCGTGCCCAGCACCAGCACGCCCAGGCCGATGAAGAACACCAGCAGCCCCGTGGTGCGCCAGCGCAGGTAGATGGTGGATACCCAGAAGCCGATCATGAACAACAGCACCATCAGCGCGAAGTAGAACATGATCTGGATGAACCAGTTGTTCTCCGCCACCCATTCCAGGGCGAAGAACCGCCCGTTCAGCCACCACCCGTTCGTGGCCTGCTCCACCAGGCCCATCAGGTAGTAGAAGCTGGAGAGCACCAGCGCGCACAGCCCGAACAGGGCCAGGGTGCCCAGGTAGAAGCTGCGCCGCGAGACGCTCATGGCCTGGGAGAACGGGAAGGTCATCGTCAGGGACTGGATGCCCAGGGCCAGGAAGTACCACATCGGGGCCTGGGCGCCACCACTGTAGGTCACTTCGCTCTGCCCGCCGGCCTGGCGCACCAGCCAGAAGATCGCCATGGTGAACATGAACGATGCGCCCAAAATCAGCAGCGGGATGCCGATAAACGTCCACTTGTTGATCAGCTGCATGCGTGCAACTTGGATGATCCGGTTCATTTCATTGCCTCAACATTCTGCTTGCTCGTACCCTCGCCCATGGCGCCCATGGCGCTGCGGACCACCAGCTGCTGCAGGGAGACCGGGGTCAGCTCCAGTCCCAGCTGCCTGGCCTGCTGGCGTTCGGCCTCGGAGAGTGTTGCCCGGATGCTGATGCTGGCCAGGGACCCCAGCGCGTCCCGGTGGATCACCGGGTAACGGCCGATGAATTGGGTGACCGCCTCGGCGTTGCCGGTCACGGTCACCGCCGCCCCGCGCAGCGCGTCGGCCTCCTCATCGACGATGATCTTTCCGCCGTCGATGACCACCACGTGCTCCAGCAGGTTCGCGACCTCATCGATCAGATGGCTGGAGAGCACGATGGTGCGCGGGAACTCAGCGAAGTCCTCGACCAGCCGGTCGTAGAAGATCTGCCGGGCCACCGCATCCAGACCCAGGTAGGGTTCGTCGAAGAAGGTGATCTCCGCCCGGGAGGCCAGGCCGATGATCACGCCCACCGCGGAGAGCTGTCCGCGCGAGAGCTTCTTGATGCGGCGCTTGAGCGGCAGCTTGAACGCCGCGACCAGATCCTGGGCCAGGTCCTCGTCCCAGTTTTCGTAGAACAGGGACGCGGCCTTGAAGGCCTGCCAGGGCTTGAAGTCATCCGGGTACTTCTGTGATTCCCGGATGAAGCACGTGCGGGCCAGCGTCGGATCGTGCTCGAACGGGTCATGCCCGAAGATCTTCGCCGAGCCTTCGGTGGCAAAGCCCTGGCCGGTGAGGATGGACATCAGTGTCGTCTTGCCGGCCCCGTTGCGGCCGAGCAGGCCGTAGATCCGTCCCGCCTCCAGCGAGAGGCTCACATCATCCAGGGCCCGCACGTCCTTGAACTTCTTGGTCAGGTGGGTGGCTTGGATCGCCGGTGCGTTGGTCATGGCTTACACTTCCTTGCCCGATAGTTGGCCGTGGGCGGCCTGGATCATGTCGATCAGTTCCTGGGTGCCGATGCCCAGCTTCTGGGCTTCGGCGGCCAGGGGTTGGATGTATTGTTTGCTGAAGTGCTGGCGCCGGGCTTCGATCAGCCGGTCGCGGGCTCCGTGGGCAACAAACATGCCGATTCCCCGTTTCTTGTACAGCAGCCCGTTTTCCACGAGCCGGTTGACGCCCTTGGCCGCGGTGGCCGGGTTGATCCGGTAGAACGCGGCGAATTCGTTGGTGGAGGGCACCTGGGCCTCCTCGGCCAGCACCCCGGAGACGATGTCATTTTCGATCAGCTCGGCTATCTGCAGGAAGATCGGCTTCGAGTCGTCGATCACTGAACGCCTCCTCTATGTGTCCGAACAACAGCGGTTCCCCTCGTCCTGCTACTCGGTTCATTACTCATGTAACTAACCATATAACCAGCCTCGAGATCCGACAAGACCCTGCAGTCGGAAAAGTTGATCCCGCGTCGGTGCAGCAGGGATCCAAAGTTAAGGTTTCTTAACTGTTCGCGGTTCGTGAACGTGCTGACCTGTAAAGACGCGGATTTCGGTGGGATTTCAGCTGTTCCAGGTCAGTAACTCAGCTAACACAAAGTTTGAACAGAAAGGATGGAATCAATCCACCACAGATGAGGAGGACACTGATGACCAAGGCACTACCTTCGCCTGCTTGCGCATCACGCCGGCCCTGAGCAACGCGTGTTGAACCATGCCGACCGGGTCCAAACGGATCCCCGACGACAGAATCAGGAACCTTCCGACAGTGATGTACTCCCCGAATTTCGATGGCCCCTCCGAAGCCCAACAGCGGGCCAATAACCGCAGCCGCTTCACCACCATGCTTGCCTCGGTATCCATGCTGACCCTGGGCTTGAGCCTGAGCGCAGTGAATTCCGCCGGCGCGGTGGCGCCCAACGCGCAAGGCACGGTGCAAAGCGCCGCCCAGACCCCGGCCAGCGGCCAGGTCCTTGGCCACACCACCCCCAAGCAGCTGACCCGCAGCCAGGATGAATCGGAGGACGAGGACAACGCCTCGGCCTAGCCGCCGATCGGAGTTAGAGCAAAGAAATCGTAAAGGTCGGGGTCACCAGCACGTGCTGGTGACCCCGACCTTTTCCTCTCCTCTGTGTGACCGATTCCAGGCAGGAAAAAGCCCGGCACCGCCAGGGGAACAACGATTCGTGTTCCCCGGCTGGCACCGGGCTTAGGGTCAGCAGCGACCGCGCCGTGGGGCGTCAGCGCTGGGACAGTACCTCGTTGACCTTCTCGATGACCTGCGGCAGCAGGGCCTCG
Source organism: Arthrobacter sp. JCM 19049 (assembly GCF_001310435.1). Lineage (NCBI taxonomy): Bacteria > Bacillati > Actinomycetota > Actinomycetes > Micrococcales > Micrococcaceae > Arthrobacter > Arthrobacter sp. JCM 19049. The sequence goes on from NZ_BAXF01000057.1 coordinate 2,910, forward strand.
AACGCCTTGGCGCGGTGCGAGACCGCGTTCTTCTCCTCCGCGGAGAACTCCGCCAGTGAGCGACCCGAGCCGGAGGGCTCGAAGATCGGGTCGTAGCCAAAGCCGTTGCTTCCGCTGCGTTCGGTGCGCAGCTTGCCCGGCATGGTTCCCAGCTCCACGTGCGCGGTGCCGTCCGGGGTGGCTACGGCGGCGGCGCAGACGAACGCTGCCGAACGGTGCTCATCGGCAATGTCGCCCAGCTGGGCCAGCAGCAGGTCGATGTTCGCCTCGTCGTCGCCGTGGCGTCCGGACCAGCGGGCCGAGAAGATCCCGGCGCCCCGCCCAGCACGTCCACGGAGATGCCCGAGTCATCGGCCAGCGCCACCAGCCCGGTGGCCGCGGCGATCTCGCGGGCCTTCTTCAGGGCGTTGCCCTGGAAGGTCACCGCATCCTCGACCACGTCGCCGGCACCGGCGGTCGCGGCGTCAATGACCTGGGTATCCACATCCAGGCCCTCGATCTTGCCACGCAGCAGCTCCCGCAGTTCGCGCAGCTTGCCCTGGTTGGAGCTGGCCAGCACCAGCACCGGGGCGCTCACGCGTTCACCTTCAGGGTGTCGGCCTGGATCTGGGCCAGCTCGGTGGTGCCGATCAGCGCCAGGTCCAGCAGGGCGTCCAGTTCGGCGCGCTTGAACGGCACGCCTTCGGCGGTGCCTGCACCTCGACGAAGTCGCCGGAACCGGTGACCACGACGTTCATGTCGGTTTCGGCGCGCACGTCTTCCTCGTACGGCAGGTCCAGCATCGGGGTGCCGTCGATGATGCCCACGGAGATCGCGGCGACCGAGTCGGTGAGCACCTTGGTGTTCTTGGCGATGATGCCTTCACGCCGGGCCCATTCGATGGCCTCGGCCAGGGCGACGTAGCGCCGGTGATGGCGGCGGTGCGGGTGCCGCCGTCGGCCTGCAGCACGTCGCAGTCCAGCACGATGGTGTTTTCGCCCAGGGCGCTGGTGTCGATGATGGCACGCAGGGAGCGGCCGATCAGGCGGGAGATTTCATGGGTGCGGCCCGAAAGCTTGCCCCGGACCGATTCACGGGAGTTACGGGTATTGGTGGCTCGAGGCAGCATCGCGTATTCGGCGGTCACCCAGCCGGTGCCCTGGCCCTTGAGCCAGCGCGGCACCCCTTCGGTGAAGGAGGCGGTGCACAGAACACGGGTTTCGCCGAACTCGATCAGCGCAGAGCCTTCGGCCTGTGCGGACCAGCCGCGGGTGATGGTGATGTCTCGAAGTTGCGCGGCACTGCGGCCGTCAGCACGTAAAGTCATGGTTCCATCCTAACGAAACCACACCCCGCCCACTGACAGAACGCTGTGGGCGGGCGCGAAACACCCAAGTGGCACGGGTATGACGGATTGCCGGGGCAGCCCGTCATCCGGGCAACACGACCCCGGGGACCATGCAGCCGACCCCGTGAAGCGAAGCCTACTGCGCTGCATCCTTGTTGCCCGGTGGCAGGGTCGCTTCCGGTCTACCGGTTTTACGTCTCTCCATCCGCGACCAGTCGATCTTCCCGTTCCTGAAGAATATGCTCCTGTTCCAGCAATGCCCCCGCGGTGCCGCCGTGGCAGGCGGGCGGGGTGCCGTCTGCACGCACCACCCGCCACCATGGAATGGACTCGGAGATCCTCGCAACGATCCGGCCCACCATCCGCGGGTTCAGCCCGGCGATCCTGCCGATCTGTCCATAGCTGATGACTTCCCCGGCAGGGACCTGGTTGGCGATTTCGCGTACGCGTTCTTCCGCATCATTCATGCTGGGTTCCTGCCTACGTGCGCTACTAGCGCGCGACCGGGTAGTGGCTGCGGATGGCGATGCGGTTCCAGCCGTTCATCACCACGGCCAGCCAGCTGATTGCCGAGACCTGCTCCTCGCTGAGCACTCCCGTGTCCCAGCTGCCACGGGCCGGCACCGGCAGTTCGGTCACTTCCTCAGCCAGGGCCAGGGCGGCGGATTCAATGTCGCTGAAGTACTGGGATTCCCACCAGGCGGCCACCACGGCCAGCCGGTCGCTGCTCTCCCCCAGCTTGATGGCATCACGGGTGTGCATGCGCAGGCAGAAGGCGCAGCCGTTGATCTGTGAGACCCGGATTTTGACCAGTTCCCCCAGTTTGGGATCCAGACCACTGGCGGCGACCGCGGCGTCGGCCTGCTGGCTGAACGCAAGCATGCTCTTGTACAGGTCCGGGTGTTGTTTTCCGAGATTGACGGTGCTCATGAGGCTCGTCCCTTCCCTTCAAGGTCCCGGTTCACCGCCGGGGCCGCTATTTTTTGCGGATGGCCCGCGTCCCCTTCCAGGCGCGCACCTTGGATGGGCGGATGATGGAAACCGGTGCGGTGGGCAACGACTTCGGGGTGCCCAGCTGGCTGCCGGAGTAGACCCCGTAGGTCACCCCGGAGACGGCCACGGCAATCCCGCCGCTGTAGGTTTCCTTCGCTTCGTCCACGACTTTGTTGATGGAGGTCCACACCGGGATGTGGGTCAGCAGCAGCCGCTCGACCGCGGCGTCGGTGGCCATCTGCCCGGCCCGCTTGCCGGTCAGGTGCACCCCGTCGATCGCGTCATCCCGGCCCTCCTCGAAGGCGGCCTCGCACAGGAACATGTCCGCCCCGCGGGCGGCCTCAACCAGCCCGTCGCAGGTGTCGCTGTCCCCCGAGTAGGTCAGCACGCTGGTCAGGATCTCCCGTCCGGGCCCGCTCGTGCGCCTCCACGCGCAGCGCGTAGCTTCCTCGATCGGGTGGCGCACCGGGTAGGGGGTGATGGTGAACGGACCGATGTTCACCGGCTGCAGTTCCTGCCAGATGTTGAAGTCATAGTCCTGGTGCATGGTGTCGCCCTCGGGCAGCCCGTAGGCGGTTTCGATCCGCGCCGCGGTGGCTTCCGGTCCCCAGACCAGCATCTTCTCGCGGTTCCAGCCATTGGGATCCCAGCGGATGGCCACATGCAGTCCGCACAGGTCCATGCAGTGGTCCGGGTGCAGGTGCGAGATCGCGATCCCGTCAATGTCCTTGATGTCGGTGTAGCGCTGCAGCACCCCCAGGCGCCGGACCCAAGATCGAGCAGGATCTTCCAGTCCCGGGTGCCGTCAAAGGCGGTGACCAGGTAACAGGAGGCCGGAGATCCGGGACCGGGAAAGGAGCCGGTGCACCCGATGATGGTCAGCTTCATGTCTCACTCGCTTTTCGACGCTGCGATCATCTGCGGGGTAATGCGGGCAATCGAACCGGTCGGATAGTGGGCTGCTACGTTTTCGACATGACGTACCGTGAGCACTTCCGGACCCAGGAAACGTCGCGCCAGTACACCAAAACTATCAGCGTTGCCGGTGGCAAGGAATTCGTGACGCGCTTGATCAGCGTCGTTGCGCAGCAGTCCGTGGCTGGTCAGTGCCCGGAAGGTGTCCTTCGCGGTTTCCTCCGCACTGGAGACCAGGGAGACCGAATCACCCATGACATAGGAGATCACGCCGGTCAGCAGCGGGTAGTGGGTGCATCCCAGGATCAGGGTGTCCACCCCGGCGGCCTGCAGCGGGGCCAGGTACTGTTCGGCGATTTCCAGCAGCTCGGGCCCGGCGGTGATGCCGGATTCCACGAACTCCACGAACCGCGGGCAGGCCACGGAGGTGATCTCCAGGTTCGGGGCGGCGGCGAACGCGTCCTCGTAGGCCCGTGAACCAACGGTCGCCTGGGTGCCGATCAGCCCGATCTTCCGTTCTTGGTGGCGGCCACGGCGCGGCGCACCGCCGGCTGGATGACCTCCACCACCGGGATGCCGTACTGGGCGGTGTAGCGTTCGCGGGCGTCGCGCAGCACCGCGGAGGAGGCCGAGTTGCAGGCGATCACCAGCAGCTTCACGCCGGACTCAACCAATTCGTCCATGACGCCCAGCGCGTTGGCGCGCACCTGGGCGATGGGCAGCGGACCGTACGGGGAATTCTTGGTGTCCCCCACATAGATCAGGGATTCACCGGGCAACTGGTCAATCACCGCGCGGGCCACGGTCAGCCCGCCCACCCCGGAGTCGAAGATCCCGATTGGGGTGTTGGCATCCGGGGAGCTCTGCGGGCCGGTGGTGAAGAAGGAGGGCATGAAAGTTAGTACTCCGCATCCAGCAGCGCGCGCATCACCGTGTCCTGGATCCAGGAAATCAGGTTGTACATCAGCGCCATGTAGTCGTCCGGGTTCTTGACCTTGCGCGCATCATCGATCCGCGCGATCCGCGCCGAGTCCTCTTCATCGCGGATCCCCAGTCGTTCGGAGAGCACCAGGCGTACATCGTTCAGGGCCTGGGCGAAGCGGGAGGCGGCGGCGTCATCGAGCACGATCCGGGTGTTTTCCATCAGGAACTTCGCCTCGCGCAGCCGCCCGATCTTGGACAGGATCAGGTCGTGTTCGCCAAAGCGGCGGAAGTCGTTGGCCACCTCGGGTCATCGCTGGCCACCGGCAGCAGACGGGCCACGGCCGGGTCGGAGGGTTCGGGCAGCGGTCCGCGGTCCGGGCTCATCCCGGTCAGCGCGTAAAGCGGATCCAGTTCTCGCTCGGGTCGACCTGGTGGATCTCGTCGCGTTCCTCCAGCAGGGAGATCACGTCGTCGAACAGTTCGCGCAGCAGCTTGCGTTCCGGTTCGTGCAGGGCACCGGCAATGCCGCGGGCGGTGCGCTTGAAGGCCTTGGCCACGAAGTTAGGCCTCCTGGGACATGGTGGCGTTCAGGCCATATCCGTGCATCGCCTGCACGTGCCCCTCGATCTTCTCGCGCGACCCGTTCAGGATCACCGAAAAGCCATCGTGGTGCACCTGCATCATCAGCTTCTCGGCCTTCTCTGCGGTAAAGCCAAAATGGCTGCGGAAGACATAGCTGACATAGCTCATCAGGTTCACCGGATCGTTCCACACGATCAGGCGCCACTTCTTATCGTGGAGAACCTGCTCACTAATCTCTTCGAAGATATCGGGCATGACGGTCATGCCCACCATTTTACGCCCTTATCGCGCTTCCCGGGCTCGCGGTGATAACAACATTGATCCAGTGCGCTGGTGCGAACGCATCGGCGGGATGGGTGCGTGGGTTATCGGGCCCGGCGGCGCTGCTTGTCCAGGTACATTTGCCGGTCGGCTTCCATGAATGCCTGTTGCACCGAGGAGTCCCCGGGCACCGAGGCGGCGTAGCCAAGCGACGCGGCAACCCCCGCCGTTTCCAAAGCCTGGCGGAACACGGCGAAATGCTGCTCCAGCCGCGCGGAAGGGATCCCGTTGGCCAGGATGACGAACTCATCTCCCCCGTAGCGCGCAATCCGGTGGGAGCGCGAGGAGGCGTCCCGCAGGGCCCGGGCCGCGCGTTGGATCAACTGATCCCCGCCGTGTGACCCTGCGAATCGTTCAGGGCCTTCAATCCGTCAATGTCGAGCACGGCCACGGCGACCAGATCCCCAAAGGCGTTGACCCGTGCCTGGGCGTCGGCAAGAATCGCGTCCCAGCCGCGACGGTTCAGCAAGTCGGTCAGGGCATCGCGGTGCGCCTGTGCCTTCGCGATTTCCAGGGCCGCCGGTCCCGGTCAAAGCCGCGGGAGAGTTCCAGCTGGGAGGAAAGCAGGTCACTGAAGACCTTGAGCAGTTCCTCGTCCACGGACTCGTCAGCCTCCAGCGGTTGGCTGCGCACCCCGCACAGCACGCCGAAGGGCTGTCCATTGTCATCACCGATCGTATAGCCGGCATACGCCCCGATCTTGCGGGCAACCTGCAAATCCGCATACTGCGGGTGGGTCTTGGCGTCGGGGACCACGTGCGCGGCGCCCGCCGCCATGCGCCGACAAAAGGTTTCGCCCCAGTCCATCCGGTCCCCCACGTTGATCAGGTGATCATGGTGAACGTGCAGGTGCACCTGGTACCCGTCGGTGATCCGCGAGACCGACCAATCAGTTAAAGGGGTGTGGTGGTTCAGGTAGTCCACCACGCGCTGCGCGGCCTGGGAGAAACTGTGGGCACCGTTGACCTCCCTGCGCTCCGTGGCCAGCCGCGGTGCTCCCTTCGCATTTCCAAGGAGTGCGTCCTGTGACAGGGAGCCTTCACCGGTGCCAGATTCGTACACGCTTGCCACTCGTTTCTCGTTGTCGATCGCCTCAGGGGTGCCCCTGAGACGCCGGATCCGCACGGTTGGTGCCCGCGCCGCAGACGCGCACCGCGTACAGCTCCCGGCCGCTTCACCGGTCCGCATCATCCGAACCCCGCTTTTTGCTGAAAATACCAGCGCGACATGGCGACTTCAAGCCCGAACAGCAGGCTCTACGCTCCGCCGTCCCCGGGCCGGCCCCAGCCCCATAGGCGCTGGTGCTGGCCCACTCGACTCCCATTTCCGTGCCTCTCGTGCTGGAACCCGGCAACGGAACCGACGCAGGCGGATCCAGTGCAGGGCAATGCGCCGGCGCATCCGGGACTCGCCCGCACCAGGCTGCGGCATGATGTCTCACCACGGTTTGAAGCGGGATACAGTAAGTCTTGGTTTGTCCCCGACTACACAGGAGCACCGCATGCTCACCAGCCTCTTTACCGACCACTATGAGCTGACCATGCTGCAGGCCTCACTGGCGTCCGGGGCCGCACACCGTCCCAGCGTGTTCGAGGCCTTCGCCCGCCGCCTGCCGGATGGACGTCGCTACGGAGTGGTCGCCGGCACCGGCCGGCTGCTGGAGGGGCTGGCGAACTTCCGCTTCGAGGACGAACAGCTGAAGTTCCTTTCCGACAACAAGGTCGTGAACAAGGAGACCCTGGACTACCTGGAGAACTTCAAGTTCACCGGCAACATCACCGGCTACGCCGAAGGTGAGCTCTACTTCCCCAACTCGCCGCTGCTGACCGTGGAGTCCACGTTCGCCGAGGCTGCGTCATCGAGACCTTCGTGCTCTCCACGCTGAACCACGATTCGGCCATCGCCTCCGCCGCCTCTCGCATGATCG
>NZ_BAXF01000058.1:0-9876 GCF_001310435.1 Arthrobacter sp. JCM 19049
GCCCTGGCTGCGGTCCAATTATGCGTGCAGGCCCTTGAGTGCTGTGGCGCTGGCGCGCACCGGGTGACGACGCCAGCGCACCGGGTGGCGCAGGCCTTCAACTCCTTCGGGCTGCTTCGTGTCGATTCCCAGCCATCCCGGGTTTTGCGCCTCATTCCGGGTTCTTTCGCTGCGCCGAGGGATGGATCAGGACGCATGCCAACTACCCGCACCACGAGCAGGCCCTGCTGCGCGGGTTGGGGCTGGGGGCGGATGGCAATGTGGAGCAGTCTCTGCGGGAACTGACGGCGCTAGAGGCCGAGCAAAAAATTGTGAATGCCGGGGGAGTGGCCGCCACCGTAAGAACACGCAACGAGTGGAATGCCATGATCGAGCGCGGCAGTCCGAGCACGCCGAACTGGGTCGAGTTCGATATGGCATCTGGGGGCCAACGCGATCATGGCAGCCCGGGCCCACCGGCGACGCCCCTCTGCGCGGCCTTCGCGTACTGGATTTCACCCGGGTCCTAGCTGGCCCTACGGCTGCCCGCACGCTAGCCGTGTTTGGGGCCAGTGTCTTGCGGATTGACCCGCCTCAGCTGCCTGAAATCATCGGACAGCACATCGAGACCGGCTTCGGGAAGCGAAGCGCCACGGTGGATGCCGACAGCCGCGCCGGACGAAGGCAGCTGGAGGACCTTCTATCCAAGGCGGACGCTGTTCTGCTCGGCTACCGCCCAGGGGCCCTGGAACGCCATGGGCTATCCGTTCAGGGCCTACGGGAACGTTTCCCGTACTTGGTACTCGTGACCCTCGATGCCTGGGGGATGCGAACCCCTGGTTCGGGCGACGCGGTTTTGACAGCATCGTTCAGGCCGCCACCGGGATTGCAGAACATTATCGAGCGCCGGGTGGTGCGCCCGGCGCCCTGCCCGTGCAGGCTCTGGACTACGCCACCGGGTACGGCATGGCGGCAGCGGCCATCGCCCTGCTTACAGAACGCACTCGCAGCGGAAAGTGCGGGGTGGCCCATTTCGCGCTGGCACGCACCGCCAGGGAACTCATTGACGCCCCGGTGTCGCAGGTTAGGGAGGAGCGGCTGCCGGACGCGCCACTGCGGTCGATGCCGAGCCCGTATGGAACCCTGACCTACGTGCCACCTCCTTTTAATAGGAGGCACCGCACCGTTGACTATCCCGGGCCTCCACCGGCCTACGGCGCGGACGAACCGGTGTGGGACACCCGGGAACCTTCATAGGTCTAAATGATGAGCCCCCTGGCATAGTCGTCGGCGCTGTGGGCAAAGCGCCGCGATAACTTGAGGAATCGCTCCCGGCTGGTGCTGCCCGGCCAGGTCCCCGGCAACATGTAGGCCGGCAGCCCGGGATCCAGGTAGGGAATGGCACGCCAGGCATCGATGAGTCGGACATAGTGGTGGTAGGCCAGGGCGTCGGTGAGCTCACGGTCCTGGTCCATGGTCGAGACGGTCTGCAGGAAGTCCTCGTGTCGCCGTGACAGCCGCTCCAGGTCCCACCACTGCTCGGCGGCAGTGCGCGCTGAGCCGGGAAAGTCGGGCGTGTGGGCGCGGAACACCGTGACGTGGTTCCTGGCTTGCAGGGCCTGAACCACGGCCGAGACCTCATCGTGCAGGTATTCGGGAAAGATCCATACCCCGGCCGATACCTGTCCGCCGCCGAGCTGGCCGAAGTGCTTGCGCAGTTGGTGACGCAGGGGGCGCAGGGATTCGGGCACGGAGTAGGTCAAGAGGGTCCACCCATCATGGGCGCTCATCTGCCGGGGGGTGAAGATGCGCCGGTTGCCGCGGGCAAACATGGCTTGGGCCGGTGCGGTGACGTGGATGGCCCCGTCACCGCTGGTGCCCAGCAGCCCCCGGTCCACCAGTCGAGACAGGGCGGTTTGGGCCGCCGGTTGGCTTACGCCGGCGGCAACTGCCAGCTCCAGCACGGTGGCGCGAGCTATCGGGGCCTCGTGATGGCGCAGGTACAGGCCGGCGATGGTGCGGATGATGGAGGTCGCGCTGCCGCTGCGGGATTCAAAGTCGTCCAGCGTGAACGCGGCCAGTGCGTTAGCTGGCGCCAATTTCGGTGCGCACCGCGAAGAGCTCGGGGAAGAAGGTCAGGTCCAGGGCCCGCTTCAGGAAGCCAACCCCGGATGATCCACCGGTTCCGGTCTTGAAGCCGATGGTGCGCTGTACGACCCGCATATGGCGGAAGCGCCAAGCCTGGAAGTTGTCCTCCACGTCCACCAGGTCCTCGCAGGCCTGATAGAGGCTCCACAAGGTGTCCTCGGATTCATAAATATCCTTGAAGACCGGGATCAACCCTTGCTGGAATTCCCAGGCCTTGGTCACGTCGCGGTGCAGGACTTCTGCCGGAATGGCGTACCCCTTGCGCGAGAGCGCGGCCAGGAACACATCGTAGAGCGTGGGCTCATGCAGCAGCTGCTCCAGCAACTGGTGCGCCTTGGGATCGGCCTCATGCACCTTGAGCATTCCCGCGTGCTTATTGCCCAGGATGAACTCCACCGCACGGTACTGGAAGGACTGGAAGCCGGAGGAGGAGCCAAGGAACCCGCGGAACTGGGCGTATTCACGCGGAGTCAGGGTAGCGAGTACCGACCACTGCTCGGTGAGGGTCTTTTGGATGTGCTTCACGCGGGCCAGGCACTTCAGCGCCTTGCCGATCTCGTCCTGGGTCAGCAGGCGCCGGGCCTCCATCAGCTCGTGCAGCATCAGCTTCAGCCACAGTTCGCTGGTTTGATGCTGGATGATGAACAGCATCTCGTCATGATGCTGGGGCTGGCTCACCGGATGCTGGGCGGAGAGGATCCGTTCCAGATCCAAGTAGCTGCCGTAGGACATTGTGTTGTGGAAGTCGGTGTGCACTCCCGGTTCAATGTCGCGCTGGTTGGTGCCCTGCTGCTCAGTAGTCATACCTCAAACTGTATCAATATCATGGCGACCGTCACAATGATGAAACCGTGAACGGATGGCGGCTGCATGAGGGGCATCTCCTTGAGTCCACGGGAATGTTTTTGCAGACAAGGGTGTTTTGTATGCAAACGCATGAACTACGGGAGGGTATGAGATGAGCGAATCGATTGTTGTGATTTCCGGGGGACTGGGCACCCCCTCCAGTTCCGGACTGCTGGGCCGCCAGCTGGCGGACGCCGTTGCCCGTGAACTGGCCGTCACCGGCGTGCAGGGTGATATCAATGTCATCGAGTTGCGCGACTTCGCCACGGACATCACCAACACCCTGCTCGCCGCTTCGCCCCGCCCCGACTGCAGCAGGCCATCGACTCGGTGGTGGCGCCGACGTGCTGATCGCCGTCTCCCCGGTTTTCACCGCCTCGGTCTCGGGCCTGTTCAAGTCCTTCATTGATGTGCTGGACCCCAAGTCGCTGGAAGGCAAGCCGGTCGTGCTGGCCGCGACCGCCGGCAGCGCCCGCCACCAGCTGGCCATCGACTACGCGATGCGCCCGATCTTCTCCTATCTGCGCACCCATATCCTGCCCACCACCGTCTTCGCCTCCTCGGAGGATTGGGGTGCGGACCAGGGTCGGTAACGCTGGCCGAACGCGAACAGCGCGTGGCCCGCGAAGTGGTGGCCACCCTGGCCGGCAGCAAGGGGCTGAGCGCGGACCTGGATCTGGGAGATACCCGCTCGATTGCGCCCCGGGTCAGCGAGAACGCCTCGTCCCGTGACGAGATGACGTCGCTGCCCTTCGAACAGCTGCTGGAACAGGTTCGTTCGGGCATCAACTCCTAAAGGAACATCGGCTTTCCCGGCCCGCCCTGGCGGGCCGGGAATCTAAGTACGATGTGCCAAAGCGTCGGCATCCTCGATAGCATTCCCCTTACGAGCCGTGAAGTGATCCGGCTCGCAGGGCAACGAATCGAATGTGAAAGGTTGATCCGTCGATGCTATCCGAGGAAACGATCACGCAATCGCCGATGAGCTGGTCCAGGCCGGTGCCACGCGCACCCCGGTGCCGCGGCTCACGGCCCGCTACCCGGAAATGACCGTGGAGGATTCCTACCGGGTCCAGAACCTGTGGCGCCAGCGCTCGGAAGCCAACGGACGGGTGCTGGCCGGACGCAAGATCGGGTTGACCTCCCGTGCCATGCAGATGGCCACCGGCATCACCGAGCCGGATTACGGGATCATCTTCGATGACATGGTGCTGGACTCTGGCTGCACGGTGCAGTGGGAGGACTACACCCACCCGCGCATTGAAATGGAACTGGCCTTCAAGCTGAACAAGGACATCGAAGGCCCGAATGCGAACATTTTTGACGTGCTGCAGGCTACCGAATACGTGATCCCGGCACTGGAAATCCTCGACTCGCGCATTGAGATGGAAGGCCGCACCATTGTGGACACCATCAGCGACAACGCCGCGATGGGTGCCATGGTGATCGGCGGGAACCCGGTCAAGGTGGACACCCTGGACCTGCGGTGGGTTTCGGGCATCCTGTTCAAGAACCAGACCGTGGAGGAGACCGGCGTCGCGGCCGGCGTACTGAACCACCCGGCCGCCGGCGTGTACTGGCTGGCCAACAAGATCGCCCCGCACGGCGACAAGCTGCAGGCCGGGAGATCATCCTCGCCGGCTCCTTCACCCGCCCGATGTGGGTGTACCAGGGCGACACCGTCTTCGCCGACTACGGACCGTTGGGAACCGTGACATGCCATTTCGAGTAGAACCCGACCCCTCCTTCAAGGACGCGCTGCACGGCGCGGACCGGGCGTTGCTGGGCATCTGGGTGTGCTCCGGGTCGGCGCTGAACGCCGAGATCTGCGCCGGAGCCGGCTTTGACTGGCTGTTCATTGACGCGGAGCATTCACCCAACGACCTGTCCAGCATCCTGGCCCAGTTGCAGGCGGTGCGCAGCTACCCGGTGGTGCCGGTGGTCCGCCCGCCGTTCAACGACACCGTCTTGATCAAGCAGTACCTGGACCTGGGCGTCCAGTCACTGATCATCCCCATGGTGCACACCGCCGAGGACGCGCGCAACGCGGTGGCCGCCTGCCATTACCCTCCGCACGGGGTGCGCGGGGTGGGTTCGGCGTTGGCCCGTTCGGCCCGCTGGAACCGCATCGACGGCTACCTGCAGCGTGCCTCGGAAACCCTGACGCTGATGGTCCAGATCGAATCCGCCGAAGCGGTCGAGAACGTGGAACAGATCGTGGGCACCGAAGGTGTTGACGGGATCTTCATCGGACCCTCGGACCTGGCCGCCTCCATGGGAGTCATCGGCCAGCAGGGCCACCCGGACGTAGTCCAGGCCGTCACCACGTCGATCAACGCCGGACTTGCTGCTGGCAAGTTCGTGGGCGTCAACGCGTTCGACAAGTCCACCGCCCAGCGCTACATCGACGCCGGGGCACTACGTGGGGTCGGGGCCGACGTGGCGCTGTTGGCCCGCGCCAGCGAGGCGCTGGCCGCGTCCTTTGGCGAGGAACGACCGACGGACGCCCCGGCCAGCTACTGAGCAGGTCAACCTCAGCACTACCCCAGCAGTTGCCGTCATTGCGCGTCGCAGAGCAAAGCACGACGCCAATGGTGGCAACATTGTTTTTTAATGAGCCGCGAAAAGAAACCCATGAAGGCAGTAATGCTGCGCCTGCGCAATGGCTGGCCGATGCCATTGATGCTGCAGGGAGTATTTGAGATTCTGCAATCGGTGGTGTTCGTCGCTGCCATCCTGCTGGTGCCGCTGATCGCGGTCTACTTCAGCGGGGGCTTCAGCGAGGAATCCTTCGAAACGATCATGCAGTTCGGCGGACTGATCTGGCTGGCCGTGCACGGGGTGCCGATCCAAATCCACAACCTCGGCCCGGAAACCGACCCGAGTTCGGTCTCCGGGTGGTTCACCCTGATTCCGCTGGGTTTGAGCCTGATCCCGCTGTTCTTCGCCATGCGCGCCGGGCGGCGCATCGCCCGCGCCTCCTACACAGACCAGCTCTGGCAGGGCCTGCTGGGCGCCTTCACCGCCTATGGCTGGTGGGCCTGGCCACCGGTTCCTGGTCAGCAACGACTACGCGTCGGTCAACGTGGTGGCCGCGGCGCTGCTGCCGCTGGTGATCGTGTTCTTCGGACTGCTTATCGGTGCCCGGCGTGAAGCCGGTCCTGGGGGAGGCTGATCGGAATCGATACGGCCAAGTACCTGACCAGCATCTCCCCGCACCGGCGCTGGGCCGGCTCCTACGTCTGGCACGTGATCGTGGCCGGGTTCGTGGGGTATGTCGCGGCCGTGGGCATCAGCGGGGTGGTGCTTTCCGTGGCGGTGGGCACGCACTGGGTGGACGTGGCCAATGTGTACCAGGAACTGCGGCCTGGGGCGGTGGGTTCCTTTGCGCTGACCCTGCTGCAGCTGGGGTTCATCCCCAATGCCGTGTTCTGGGTGCTGTCCTGGATCAGCGGCGGCGGGTTCGCCATCGGCACCGGCAGCACGCTGTCCACCCTGGAGACAACCGTGGGACCGCTGCCCTCGATTCCGCTGCTGGCTGCGCTGCCTCCGGCGACCATGGAAACTTCTGGCTGTTCATGCTGCTGCCGGTGCTGGCCGGGGTGGCAGCCGGCTGGTACTTCCTGCGGGTGGGGGAGAACCACCTGGAGGACTGGTTCGCCCGCCGCATCCCCTACCACTGGCTTTCACTGGCCACCTCCACCGCGGCGCTGTCGGTGTTCACCGGCATTGTTGCCGGGGTGTTGAGCCTGGCCGGGGCGTGGCTGTCCTCCGGCTCACTGGCGGTGGGTCGGCTGACCGAGGTGGGCCCGCACCTGTGGGCCTCGGCCGGATGGCTGGCCCTGCAGGTCGGGTTGGGCACGGCGATCGGCTATCTGATTGCGCCCTTGTTTGAAACGGACCCGGTGCTCGAAGGGTAGCCAGGTCCTTCCTCCGGGCCGGGCACGGCGGCCGCTACGCCTTGATGTCCCATAAGTGGTGCAGCACATCGTGCCAAGCGTATTGTGCGAGGCTGGCCACCGTGAAGGCGGCGCCGTTTGAGCGCAGTCCCTTGCGGGAGTACTCATGCGGTGAAATCCCATCCAGCCGGGTCATGAACATCGCCGAGGCGGCACGCAGCCGGCTGGCCGCCTCCTCCGGATCCAGCTCGTTATACCGGGCCTGCTCGGCCGCCTCATCCTGGTCCCAGTTCGGGAACGTGGGTTCGTCTTCGGCCAGCATCAGATTAAAGCGCAGCACCATCACCCGCAGCATGTCCGCCACATGCACCACGTATTCCTGGACACTCCAGCGGGAGGGATCGGTGCGCTCGCGGGCGTGCTCACGGTGCAGGGCCAACAGGTAGCGGTCCACCTTGTCCGGCAGCTCATCGACGATTTCCTCCGGTGTCGTCGAGCGCACGTCATGGGCGCATTCGGTGCAGATTTCATCCAGCACCACGGTCCAGTCCTTGTCGTCGGGGACGATGCCTTCCATTGCTCCTCCTGGGAATCGAAGAATGGTGGCTCCAGTCTAGGGCCGTGGCCGACGCATTCCGAGGGATGTCCAGTGTCTTCCGGCTGACTCTTGAGCTGCCACCCAAGCAACCTCCTGGGTCAAGAGCGCCAGTGCGCCGCCTGCCGGCCGGTAGCCCAGGCGGGGGGCTGGGCCCATGGCCAGCACCACGCGGTGCCGGGCCATCGATTGGCTCCCCGCTGCCCACTGTTCTACCCTGAAGGCAGGCACATTGCCGTTTTTCCGGTCGGGACGACCCGTCCGCTCGCTCGACATGGGGACGACCCCATGGAATAGGTTCTGAACCCTTGCGTTCCACTTCCTTGTTGCGATCAATCGTCACCCCGGTGGCCATCCTCCGTCTCATCCTTGGCTGGGGCAACTTCTTCCTGCTGCTCGGGCTGGGACGGTTCCTCGCCCCACCGGTGCCCGGCGGGCTGCTGGTGCTGGCCCTGTCAGTCATCGTCGCGGTCATCCTGCTGTGCTCCTTCGGGGTGGTGCACGAAGCCGAGCAGCTCGCGCGCCGGCTGGGAGACCCCTACGGTTCGCTGGTGCTGACCCTGTCCATCGTGCTGATCGAAGTCATCCTGATTTCCGCGGTCATGCTGGGCCCGGGCGATCATTCGACGATCGCCCGCGACTCGGTCATGGCAGTGTCGATGATCATCATGAACCTGGTGATCGGCCTGTCCCTGCTGGTGGGAGGCACCCGGCACGGGGCCATGGCCCCAACCGCACCGGTGCCTCGGCCTACCTGGCGATGCTGGTGGTGCTCACCTCCCTGGCGTTCGCCCTGCCGGCGCTGATCGGCACCGGGGGCAGCTACACCACCGCGCAGGAGATCCCACTGGTTCTGCTCACCGTCGTGCTGTACGCCTACTTCCTGTACCGCCAAATGGGGGCGCAGTCCGGGGACTTCATTGAGGTGGACCCCAAGGTGATCCAGCGCCTGGGGATTGGCGGAACCGCGGGCCAGGCCGGTGCGCAGCGGACCCCGATCGGTCAGCTGCTGGCCACCCACCGCACCGAAGTGCTGCTGCGGCTGGGACTGCTGGTCATCACGGTGCTGCCGATCGTACTGCTCTCCCATGACATGGCCAGCCTGCTGGACGACGGCCTGGGCCGGCTGGGGGCACCGGTGGCCCTGTCCGGGATCCTGATTGCCATGATTGTGTTCCTGCCCGAATCTATCACCTCGGTGCGCGCCGCCCTGAACGGGGAAATCCAGCGGGTGAGCAACCTGTGCCACGGCGCGCTGGTCTCCACGGTGGGCGTCACGATTCCCGCCGTGCTGGTCATCGGCATGCTCACCGGGCAAAGCGTCGTGCTCGGTGAATCCCCGGCAAACCTGCTGCTGCTTGGGCTGACCCTGCTGATGACCGTGGCCGGGTTCGGGACGAAGCGGGTCACCGCCGTGCACGGGGCCGCCCACCTGGCGTTGTTCGTGGTCTACGGGCTGGTGGTGTTCGCCTAGCGGGCCACTGCTGCGCCCGCCCACCTTGCCGGTGCCCGGCGGCGGGCGCAGCCACCGTAGAATTGAAGCCATGCGTATTGTGGTTTTGGTTTCCGGCACCGGTTCGAATCTCCAGGCAGTCATCAACGCGATCGCCAGCGGCGAGCTGCCCAATGTGGAAATTGCGGCGGTCGGCGCGGACAAGCACGGCACCCTGGGGGTGCAACGCTGCGCGGATGCCGGGATTGAAACCTTCGTGGTGAACTTCAAGGACTATTCCGAGCGGGCGCAATGGAACCATGCGCTGACCGAAAAGTGCCTGTCCTACGCCCCGGACTACGTCATCTCCTCGGGCTTCATGCGCATTGTGAACGAGGAGTTCATCAATGCCTTCGAGGGCACCTACATCAACACCCACCCGGCACTGCTGCCGTCCTTCCCCGGCGCCCACGGGGTGCGTGACGCCCTGGCGTACGGGGTGAAGGTGACCGGCTGCACCGTGCACATCGCCGACACCGGGGTGGACACCGGCCCGATCCTGCGCCAGGAGGCGGTCGAGGTGCTGCCCGGGGACACCGAGGAATCCCTGCACGAGCGCATCAAGGTGGTTGAACGCCGGCTGCTGATCGCCACCCTGGCGGATTTGGCCGCCGACAAGGCGTAGCCCGGGCGCACTATTCCGGCGCGTCCCACAACGCCCGGTAGGCGGCAATGCGCTCCCGATCCGGCGCCACCCCGTAGGCGCTGAAGAAGAGCTCCTCGTAGCCGGGGCCGAAGTTGATGTCCCAGCCGATGCTGTAGCTGGCAATCGCCAGATCCGACCAGCGGTCCGCCACCCCCAGCAGCCCCAGGTCCACGTGGGCGGCAAAATCGCCGGACGAATCCAGCACCGTGTTCGGCACGCACGGATCCCCGTGGCAGACCACCAACTGCTGCGGTGCCAAAGCCGTGCCGCG
>NZ_BAXF01000059.1:0-9747 GCF_001310435.1 Arthrobacter sp. JCM 19049
CGATAGTGAAGATTCCGTAACCCAATTCGGGGTGTGGCATCTCCACAACAGTGAAGATTCCATAACCCGTTTTGAGTGGATTACCTAGCGTACGGCACCGTCACCCTACAGGGAATGGTGCCGTACCCGGTCCGCTGGGCAGGCCTGCCTCTAGATCCATCTGCGCTTCCCATTTTGGCACGATCCTTACCAGGCTGGCTGGCCGCCGCCCAGTAACCTCGATTCTCGCCACCAGGTCCCCCACGATCTTCCGCTTGGCGTGCACCGGAAGCTCGCCCCACTGCGCCAACAGATCCGGAACCAGGGCCACATCGAACGCCGGCCGCCGCGCCTCCACTTCCACCGTCTTCAGCTGCAGCTGAAGCCGCCCGATCTCCTCCACGCGCTCATCCCGCAATCGCTCGTAGGAGTCCCGGGGGATCACATCATCCACATACTTCACCGTCAGCCCGTCTAGCTTCGCCTGCGCCTTCACCAGCGCTCGCCGGAGGTTGGCGGCCTGGTTGGGCTGGTGGGCGGGTTGGGCGGGGTGTTTGGCGGCTTCTTGGTTGATGGTGTCGGCGTAGTCGGCGAGCCAGGTGGTGAATGCTTCATCAACGCGGCTTTGGATGATGTTGCCGCCTTTGTGGAGCTTCATGGATTGGGCGCCGTTGCAGGAGTAGGAGGGTGTGTTGCGGAAGGTGCTGTGTTGGTAGAACTTGTGGCCGCAGGTGGTGCAGTAGAGGTAGCCGGTGTAGACGCTGGTTTGGGTGGTCCGGCGGCGGGTACCTTTGGTTTGTGCGCGCAGCACGGTGTAGGCGTCCCAGATTTCGGGATCGATGATTGGTTCGTGTGCGCCTGGGTAGATTTCGCCGCGGTATCGGATGTAGCCGGCGGCGAAGGGGTTGTCCATCATGGTGATCAGGACTTGGCGGGCCCAGGTGGTGGCGCCGTCTTTGCGGTCGCTGGATGGGCGTAGGCCGGTGCTGAGCATGTATTCGTGGATTTGGCCGAAGGAGTGGCCGGCAAGGAACCGGCGGTAGCATTCCTGCAGCGCGGGGGCTTGCTCGGGGTGGGGTGTGTATCCGGTGTCGCGGTCGTAGTGGTAGCCGAAGCGCGCCCGGCCGGTCGGTGGTAGTCCTTGGTTGACGCGGCGTTGCTGGGATTCTTTCCAGGTGTCGCCGATGCGTTCGGATTCGAACGCGGCGAACTCGGCCAGCATGCCGCGCGCGAAGCGGCCGGTACTGGTGTTCACATCTACTGGTTCGGTGGCGGATTCGATGCTGCCGCCGGCGGCTTCGACCTTGTCTACGGCTACGGCCCAGTCGAGACGTGCGCGGGAGAGGCGTGACCATTTCCAGAGGATGATCACGTCGGCTTCTTTGGTTTCGATCATCTGCATGACGCGTTGCACGGCTGGGCGGTTCCAGGTGCGGCCGCTGATGCCCGGGTCTGATTCGACGGCGATCACGTCATAGTCGCGCTGGGCGGCGTATTGCCTGCCGGCGCTTTCTTGGATGTCGAGGCTGATAGATTCTTGCGGGCGATGGACTGGCGTAGGTAGAGCACTGCCCTGGGCCTTGGCCGTCCTTTGCGTATTAGGGTTGCCATGGTGCTCCCTCCTTGGGGAAAGTGTGCGCGCTCGTGTGGGTGTGGTGGCGCGTGATCATGCGGGGTGTGGGTAACTAAGCGGTGTATTCGTGGGCGGGCCAGAGTTGTTGCACTTGGTCGCCGTCGAGGGTGGCCAGCCGGTCGAGCAGCACTGCCTCGGTGACTCCGAGTTCTTCGGCCATCTCGGCAGGGTGGCGCGCCCATCCGGCGACGCGCTGTAGGTCTTGGAAGCTGACCAGGTACTGCGCGGTCTCTAGGCAGACCTGCCGCTCGATGGCCGGCGGTTGGCAGCCCGTGTGCCCGTGCTTGATGTGGATCGCCTCGTGGGCGAGGGCGCAGAGCTTCTCGACTCCGCTGAGGTTAGGGTCGATCCAGATATGCTGGCCATCGGTCGCGGCCGGCACTTCCATGTGAGGGCGCGACCAAACAACTATTGCGTGCGCAAGCTCCCGAAGCTTGCCGAATCTCTCGAACATGTATTCGAACATAAGCGTATCCATGCATCTCGACAACTCGGCTCGGCACCCGGAGAATGGTAGGGTAGACTAGTTGACTTTAGGTTGAGTTGGGATTTTGCGGTGAATATCATTACAAAGCGCGAAATCGGCGCTAGTCCGCTTCGGTATCCGGGGGGCAAGTCAGCCTTACTGGGTTTATCGAACACACGATTGACGCACTCTGCCTTGATGCTGCGACTTACGTAGAACCATATGCGGGCGGTGCAGGAGCGGCGCTCGCTCTTCTGGACCGAGGAGCCGTGGCCCGTATTGTAATCAACGACTTAGATCCAGCTATTTATTCTTTTTGGGACTCTGCCGTCAACAGAAGCGAGGATTTTCTAGATATTTTTGATGCGACGACTGTTTCGTTAGATGAATGGGATCTCCAGAAAGAAATCTACAAGCGAGCGGATCTCTCTAGGCCCACTGAGCTCGGCTTCGCAACATTCTTCTTGAATCGAACAAATCGTTCCGGAGTACTCAACGCTGGTGTGATCGGAGGCCGTAAACAAGAGGCAGCGGACAAGATCAATGCACGTTTCAATAGAGAGAAACTCCGTGCACGGTTAGAGTGGCTCGGAACTATGCGAGAACGCATAACGGTGTCGAATGACGATGGCCTGTACTGTATAAAAAAACACCTCGATAACCCTAACGCCTTCGTATATGCTGACCCCCCGTATTTTGAAATAGCTACCTTTATCTCAATGCTTTCGACGAGTCAGATCACGGAGAGCTTGCTCAATTGCTCCGATCGCGACAGACCGCATTATGGATGCTTAGCTACGACCGAGCACCCGAGATACTGGAGCTTTATGCTGGCTTCCCGCAGCGTGCACTAGCTCTAAATTACTCGGCTCATAGAACCGGTGCGACGGATGAACTATTAGTTGTATCGAAGGCTGTTTCGCCAATGGTAGCTGAGTTTGGTTTTACGATCCCCTAGCCTCTCTTATTGCTCTGAGTGACCACTCCACAATTGTGCGAATGCAATATCGGACTTCTCCGTCCTCGTAACTTGCCGATCTGCCGAATTGACCGTGAGTTCCGTTAGTCTCAGACGATCAACTATAAGTCCGAGCTCTCCATCATGTTTTGTGATTTCAGCGTTTACGCTGTCCTCATACGAGTAGACTGAATCTTCGCGGACGTGGTCGTTCGCTACTCTCGGCATGAACATGGCCAAGAGTGGGCGCTCGGCCGGAAGGTCCTTAAAGTATGTTTTGAAGTCGCCGATATTTCCCTGGATGGACTTTGAGCGCCAGTCCTCGCCGCTGGCAACCTGGCCGTAAAGGACAATGCCGGACGGACGTCCATCCCGAAAAGTCCGCCATGCAACAATATCTACACCTCCATCTTTAACAGCGTTCGCACTCGATATTCCTGGCGGGCGTGTATCGTGCGGGGTACCGAGTCCCATTTTCTTCGACAAACGAGAAATCGCATCGAGCATCGTAGACTTGTCCGGCCGCGGCGACCCCATCCAATAAGCTTCGCCTCCGACAAGCTCGGCGGCATTGACAAACGCCAGTGCTTGAAATGCGTTTCCAATTCGCTGAACCAGGTCTGAATTCCTATCGAATTCAAGCAGCTCAGTTCGCGCGCAAGTCATGAGTAGACACGCCAGATAGCTTTTCTGGGCGGCTACAATATGGCGCAACTCCCCTTCGCGCCGTTGCAGTGACCAACCGCCGTATCTCTTGACTATTTCGAAGGGGTACATGTCCCCCAGTGCGTGCGAGCGACTTTCCAGCTCTTCCAGAATTATTTGACAACGCTCTTCTGCCGAGTTGTCAGCCATCTGCACATCATTGTCGTAATCGATGCCAACCGCTTCGTCAAGATCATCCTGCTCTAGGATCTCTCCCTCGTCGCCGTTCTCAATGAGAATCCGCTGGGCTGAAACGATGCGTCCATTGGTCATTGGGCGGTTCTCAATCAGGACAGAAAGCTCAACCCAGTCAGCGCTCCGTGCCCTGGTTGCCTTAGGGCTGAAGATGCTAACCATCGATCTGGCTTTCAATGGCTGCTTTCAAAGCGCGTTGATACTTTCTCTGGACCTGGCTATCAAGCACCTCAACGCTGTCTACGATTTCCTGCATATTCTGGTGGGTATCAGAGTTTCCGTCATACCCTGGAATCGCCTTCAGCGCATCGTGGGTCGATTTTCTGAGACGCAGTATAGCTTTCGCAAAAACCTCGGACCGGTCTTCGACCATGATGTATGCCGAGGCCAGGTCATGATCCTCTGAGAGGGCGCTGGTGGCCCGCGAATCTCCTAAAATCTTAACGAGCTTGCCTAGGTCAGGATTCTGAGTTCTAACAACCGCAGGCTTGCGCCCCTGGCCATAAAGCCACGTCATTAGGTTCAGCAGGTGCTCTGTTCGATCCTCGGGGATTGGGCTTTCCGTAAGCACGTCCTTAGGGCTTACACCCGTTATACCAAGGTACTTGCGGATGTTAGGCGCGGGGAGTGCCGTGTACAGATGCGAAAAGTGCAAATCTTTCTTCTCTATGGCCGCCCGATTGAAACCAATCTGTTCTGCCTGGTGCAGAACAGAGTAGGCGTTGATTAGGCGCGAAACGGTACTATGACTATCCCCAAGCTTCTTACTGATCATCCCTAAGTCAGGCGTCGCCAAATACCATTCATGCGCGAACTTAGCCTTAGCATAAGAATCCCACCGAAATGCTCCATTTATATGCTTGAAGCCGATAAATTCTCGAGCTGACTCACGCGATTCCACCACGTTGACCGTCAGGGTCGCGGGATTCGCCTCCTTGTGAATCTGTGCTGGAGGAAAGACTCCTGTGAGTTCTTGAAGCGAGGATCGGCAATGATTTTGAGTGCAGCTAGTCGGCGATTACCTTCGATGACAACATTCTCGCCGTCTTCCACAACGACGATAAGAGGCTCAAAATTGATCCACCCGGCATTCGAAATCGAATCAACTAGTTCACTGAGGTCGGCATGTTGGGCAAGGGTTTCGAGCGCACTTTCCTGCGTTGGCATATCCAGGTCTGGAAGCCGTGGATTTCTCCGGTCGAGCATGAGCTCGTCCAAAGGAAAGGTTTTCAGGTCCATTTCCATGGATCAGCCTCTTTCGATACTTATCTAACCGTCGGTACGTAAATCTTGGCATTCTTCCCCGCGCTCGCCGTGGATCTCTTCCCACTTCTCGCGCTCTGATTTCAAATTTGGGTGCGCCGCCAGCTGCTCCAGCGGTGGGACCGGGATGTTCTCTGCATCCGGTCCGCTGACCTGGGAGATGCCATGCTGGTCTAGCGAGTCTTCTGCTTCATAGCCCCGTGGACCTGTCTTCTGTCCAGGGCCAGCGTCACCCGCGGGCGCCACCGCTCGCACCGATTGCCGGCGGGAATTCCCTTGGTAGTCCTGATTGACTGCGTGTCCATCTGCTCCACTTTCGTCGCGCATAGCGTCGATCACGGAGAGTAGGATCCGTTGATCGCGCTCGCTGAATTCGCTGGTAGTGCGAACGACGTCCTTTAGCTTTGGCTGTTCCGGGAACGCGGGGGCGTCAACCCCCATCGACCCCAGCACTGCCTCAGCGACCCGAGATTCGGAGACTTTCAGAACCTGGGCAAGCATCTTGATGGTCTCGCCCTTCATGCTCACCACGGGCTCGTCCTTGAGTCGCCCAAAGTTCGAGTGACTCATGGCAAAGCCTAGGTCGCTAGCTCGCTTGGAAAGCGCCCTCAAGGACCAGCCGTTGCGGTCCATGACTTCTTGGAGCAGTTCCCCAAGCGGGTGGATTTCGTTCACGAGGCAACCTTGGGCTAGTTGGGAGTAGATACTCAACCCGCGCGGACACCATATGTCTAGCGAGAGTGGACACTAGAAATTTACCATTTTTCCGCGAAAGTGCCCTAGAAATGACCGGGAACGCGGAACCTCTGCCCCGGATGACTGGACACCAGCAGGATCATTTAGTATTGTTTTTCTGGACACAGGGTAACGAAAGGCGGTACAGTGAACATCATCAAACATCCACGAGCAACGGGAGGTCTTTGGATGGAGCTGCGAGATAGAAAGATGCTCCAGCGCCTCATGATCGTTCAGGGAGTATCAAATCGAGGCTTAGCAAAGGTGGCGGGGTGGAAGTCCCATAGCTACATGAATCGACTGGTGAACGGCGAGGTGAAAACCCTGGAGCCGGAGCCGGCACTTCGGATTGCAAAGTTTCTAGGCGTGGGTGTCGAGGATCTTTTTTTGACCCAAGTGTCAGATTTTCCTGAACATGCTGTGCCGCATAGGAGGACGGCGTGAGGGGGCACGTGTATGTCGAGGTTGGAGACTTCGGAGGCGCCATAACGCTGTCCCTGACCAATCCTCTTTCGAAGTGTGAGATCGAGGAGATCGATGAAGCCATGTCCGAAGCGCTTACACGTTTAGGTTTCGAACGCGTCCTTCATCGGTCAGAGCTAAACCAATCTGTTGGAGTGCAAAAGCCAAATGATGAGTAGCGATAGCCAACTCTCGAACTTGCGGATCGGAGGAGTCCGTCAGCGGGACGGCCTTCGCAGTGGCAGTTTGCGCATTGCGGATGGCCTCAAGAACAAGCTCTCGCTGACTGGAAGACATAATTCTTCCCTCTCGTAGATACGCCACACGGCGCGGTTGGTGGAACTCCCGAGTCTACCGAGAGGGATCAACACCCAGCCGAAAGGGCAAGAAAAAGCCCCCAGCAGAGGCAACTGCTGAGGGCAACGAAACCAACACCAATCCAGCTAAAGGAATCGAAAGGAACTGATTTCAGTGACAAGTCTACCCACCACCCCAAACCTCACCCCAAAAGCCCAACAAATCAAAACCCACGCCCTCCAAAATGCCGGCCGCACCCTCGCCGCCGCGCTCGCCGAGATGGCGGCCAGCCGCGTGGATGAGGTGGCGGCATGAGTGACTTCGTTGGCATCGGCACGATGGTCACCACTGGGTCGGCGGTTGTTCTGCTGGCGGTTGAGCAGATCCGCACGCTGCGTGCGCGTAGAGCGGAGATCAAGCTCCGGGCGCAGCAGGCAGAGGCTCGTGCTGAGCTGTTCGGTGCGCTGTCGCGTTCCTCTGATGAGATCGGCCGCAAGCTCGCTTCCGGCGCGGAGATTCCGGAGGCGTTCATGGCAGGTTTCGCCGTCCCTTGCCCGGACCCGAACTGCAAGTGCAAGAAGGGTGCCGGCAATGAGCGATCGTAAGTTCTTCGTCCCAGTCTCTGCCCGCCGCCGGGTGCCGGGCCCGCACGCAGCGCTGGCGCGCACCTCTGCGTTGACCGCAGTCCAGTTCAAGATCAAGGAGCTGTCCCGCTCGCTTGCTATCTGGTCAACGTTTGATCAGACAGGGCACGTGGACGCTGCGATTGAAAGCTCTGAGGTGTTCATTTCCGGGCTGCGCGAGAGCCTGGACCGGCTGGAGGCTGAGGTCGCTGCTGGCGTTCGAGCAGCGTGGGTGAGCAGCGTGGCCAAGGTTAGGGGCAAGGTGCTTGTGCACCGCCACGGCAGCGGACGCGTGACTGACGTGCTGCAGGTGTCCTGGCCTGATTCGCCGAAGGCGGCTCGCGCCAAGGCCGCGGTGCAGGCAGTGCGGCTGCGGTTCGCCCGGGCATACCAGGGTCAGAGTTTCGAGGTGGACCCGGGCAACATCGGCAAGGACGGTGACGGCGGCGCCGGCACGATCTTCATCAATGGTGAGAAGGTCTACCACTTCGCGGCGGTCGCTGACCCCGAGAACGAAACTGCGTCCGATGTTCTGTTTGGGAGGGCCCGCTGATGGCACAAGCGATCCTGCTATGGCCGAACGCCGCATGTGGCGGCTCTACACCCCGCTGGTGGCCCTCGCGCTTGGCGTTTCGCTGGCCACCTCCCACCTGCCTAACGGTGTCTCCGTGCTGGCGCTGTTCGTGGCCGGCGGTCTGGTGATGCTGGCGCTGCTGGATTGGTTCGGCAGTGAGCGGGAAGCCTTCCGCGCCGAGTAGCGGCCCCTTCTTCTCATTCACCCCTTTTGTCTTAGTTCCTTATGGAGGACTTCGTGTCTCAAAAACTTGTGGAAGAAAGAGACCTTCCCATCACTTCGGTGCACCCGCACCCGGATAACCCGCGCTCACGCATGGGTGACCTTGAAACCCTGGCCGCGCAGATCAAGCGTTCGGTGGCCTGATGGAACCGATCACCGTCTGGCCGCACCCGACCCTTGAGGGTGATTACCAGATCCGTTCTGGGCACCGCCGCCACCAGGCGTCCCTGAAAGCCGGGATGACCCAGATCCGCTGCCGTGTCATTGAGCGTCCTCAGAACGCCCGCCGCGCCCTCCTGGAGGAGGCCCTAACCACGGGCACCAACCACCAGACGCTGGAGGTGACCGAGCGCGCCCAGGCGATCCAGGGGCTGCTGGATGAGGGTGCCAGCGAGTCGTGGATTTCCAAGACGTACCAGATCGAGAAGCAGAACGTGCGTCCGACAGCACGCCTGGCTAGCTCGCCGAAGCTGGCCGAGCTGGCGGCCACCGGCAAGGTGGATCTGCTGGCCATGAAGGTCATTCAGGACGCCGAGGACGAGATCGGGAACGAGAACCTTCTGGAAGACGTGCTGGAGGAGGTGGCCAGGTCGTGGCACACCACCGTGGACAGCGCGGAGGTGACCCGTGTGATCGAACGCAAGAAGGCCGCCGCGCAGGCGCAGGTGACCCGCGAGGATCTGGCCGCCAAGGGCGCGGTGGAGATCGGTGCGCAGGACCGGTACAGCGGCAAATGGTCTAAGACCAAGACCGCCCTCAGCGTTGAGGAGCATATCGAGCTGGCCACCAGTTCGATGTGGGTGCCCGCCGGCGGTGGAGTGGTGGATGAAGACCAAGGCCACGAAACCTGCCCTGACTCCTGAGCAGAAGGCCGAGAAGGAGAAGGTGCGCCACCTGGACAGCGTGCTGGCGATCAGCCAGCGCGGCCGCCACGCCTTCGTCATCGGGAAGGCGCAGGACAAGAAGGGCATCACCGATCGGGACGCCCGTGGGCTGATGGTGTCGATGATCTTTGATGCCGGGCTGCGCGGCTATGCGAGCGATCCGGGCGAAGCGCTGGGTGAGGTGCTCTCGATCCCGTACCCGGAGCCGCCGGAGGGCGCGTCGAAGTATGACCGCGAGTTCCGTGATGGGCAGGTCGCGAAATGGGAAGACCGGGCGCGCAAGGCGCTGCAGCAGCTGAGCCTGCCGCAGCTGGCCCTGTTGCTGGCGTGGATGCCGGTGGTCGAGGCTGACGCGAAGCTCGTCAAGACGAACTGGTATGCGCGGGACTCGGGCGATAAGGAATCCCGGTGGTCCCCGTTGGCCCTCTGGTATCAGCAGCTGATCGACTTCGTTGGGTACGTGCCACTGAGGATGAGATCGCCGCGATCCGCTGGGGTGAGAAGGGCGCATGCCGCAGGGACAACGGAGTGCGGTTGAACACGGCGACCTGCCGGCAGTGCCGCCAGGAGGTTGTGGCCGATTCGAAGTGGACGGGCGTGTGCGACGAGTGCGCGCCGGCCATGGACGGGATCGAGGTGGACTAGATGCCGCACATTCGGTTTGAAGTGTATCCCTCAGCCGCGGGCGAGGTGCTGCCGGATCCGGAGGAGTTGGCGCTGCAGCTGCGCGCCCGGGCGTCGCACCCCTCGG
>NZ_BAXF01000060.1:0-9559 GCF_001310435.1 Arthrobacter sp. JCM 19049
AGCGCGCAGACCCAGGGCGGATGGTCGGCCAAGCGCCTGGCCCAGTCCACCGGACAGCTGGGCCGGCAGCTCAGTGAGGCCGGGGTGAACGTGAACCTGGCGCCGGTGGCCGACACGGTCCCCAAATCGCTGGGGGCCGGCAACGCCCCCATCGGGCAGTGGCAGCGGAATTTCGGTTACGACCCGGACACCGTGTGGGATGCGGTGGGCGAAGTGAACCAGGCGCTGGATGATGCCGGGGTGCAGCCGGTGATCAAGCACTTCCCGGGCCTGGGAAGGGTGAAGGGCAACACCGACACCACCGAACGCGTGGTGGACACCGTCACCGACGCCCAGGACCCATACCTGCAGCCCTTTGTGCGCGGCATTGAACAGGACCTGGCCTGGGTGATGATCTCCAACGCCAGCTACTCCAAGCTCGACGCCAAGAACCCCGCCCCGTTCTCCCGGGCGATCATCGATGAGCTGCTGCGCGACCAGCTGGGCTATGAGGGCCTGGTGATCTCCGATGACCTGTGCGACGCAGCGGCCGTGTCCGAGACCGCGCTGGGGCAGCGGGCGGTGAAGTTCATTGCCGCCGGGGGCACCTTGGCCCTGTGCGTGCAGGCCGATGAGGCGGTGCAGATGGTGCAGGCGATTGCCGCCCGCGCCGCCAAGGACGGGGCCTTTCGCCGACACCGTGCGCCAGGCGGCCACCCTGGTGGTCACCGAGCACCTGCGGGCGCAGGAGTAAGTGCAAGAGCCCCGGTCGTGCCCCCAGCATCTGCTGGGAGCACGACCGGGGCTCGGTACCTCAGGACGGAACAAGTCCTGCCGGATCGTGCCGGCTAGTTCTTGTGGTGTCCCGACTTGTGTCCGTCGACCACGGTGAGCACCTCGGCGCGATCACCATCGTTCTGCGGCTTGTGCTTGTTCTTCTTCTCACCGAGCTTTCCGGTGCCGTTGTGCAGGTGCAGCAGCAGCGCCTTGGACTCCTTCTTCACGTTCTCGACGCTGACCGGGATGTGGTTGCCCTTCAGGTCGGTGAACAGGGTGCCGGTGGCGCCGAAGTCCAGCTGCGGGCTGGCGACGTTGAAGTCGATCCACTTCGTGGTGTCCACCGGAACCAGGGCGCCCTGGTCATCGGTGTGGTACCAGGAGTAGGACTGCACGCGGTAGGAGATCTTGCTGCTGGACTCATCCAGCCCAGCGAGCTGAGGGCCACCGGCAGGATCGCCACGTTCGTGTCGAAGGTGTTGGTGTCCACGTCTCCCAGCACGCCGTTCAGCGGCTGCAGGTCAACCTGGGCCCCGGTCTTCGAGTCGAATGTCGCCACCAGGTCCAGGTCGATGTCATCGAGCTGGGTGGTGAACGAGACGTAGTCGGCCTTGCCGTCCCCGTTGGTGTCGAATTCGACGTCCAGTTCGGTGGCGCCGGCCAGGTTCGCCCAGTTGTCCCAGGTGGAGATGCCGATGTTCAGCAGCCCATCGGCCACCCCGGTGCGCGGGGCAGTGGTGGAGGCGCCCACGTACTGCAGGTCCATGGCGCTGGCCACGGGGATCGACTCCAGCGCTTGCCCTCACGCTTGCTGGTGGCGCCCAGTTCGAACGCGCCCAGCAGGCTGGTCACCTGGCCCTCACCCTTGCCCAGCGCCAGATCCTGGCCCTTGAGCTTGATGCTGGTCTGGTTCTGCCCCTTCTTCAGCTTCCTTGACCTGCCCGCTCATCTCGGGCAGTGGGCTTCGGCGCGGCCTGGACCGGTACCCGCAGTGGGGGCCTTGGAGCTGCTCAGTTCCACGCGCCCGGTCACGTCGCTGACCCAGGCCCGGGCCAGGCCGGACTGGGTGCGCTCCATGGTCGGGTCCATGGTCTTGGAGAACTTGCGCGGGTCGATGCGCAGGGTCACGTTGACCTTGGCGCTCTTGCCCGGGGCCACCCGCACCGAGGAACGGTCCAGGCTGTAGCTGGCACCCGGGATCTCGGTCGAGGCACGTACTTCAGCTTGTAGTCCACGCTCTTCTTGCTGGTGTTCTTCACCGTGATCGAACGGGTGGCGGAGAACTTCTTCTTCGCGTCCAGTTCAATGACCCCGAACACCACGGAGGTCAGGTCCGGGTTCTTGGTGTCGAAGGCGTAGGCCGGGGAGGAGATTGCAGCATCGGCCATCACCCGTCCGGCGCCCACGCGGTTCGGCCCGTAGGCCTTGCCGTTGGCGGCCAGCACGTCGGCGGCGGCGGCGGTGTTCATGATCAGGCTCTTGGCCTGCTCCGGGCTGTAGTTTTTGCCTTCCAGCACCAGGGCGGCCACACCGGCGACCATTGGGGTGGCCATCGAGGTGCCGGACTTGACGGACGGACGGTTTCCGGTGCCTACGGCCACGGAGCCGATCTGCGTTCCGGGGGCCGCCACGTCCGGCTTCACCACGCCGTTGGAGCCGTGCACGCCGCGCGAGGAGGAGGAGTTCAAGGTGTCCTTCGCCCCGGAATCCCCGGAGGTGGCCCCGATCAGCTCGGGGGACAGGGTGACCTTCAGGGTTCCGGCCTCGGCCGCCGGGCGCAGCTTCTTGGAGTTGTCCAGGGTCAGCTGGGCGCCGGGGATGGTGGCGTTGCCGGCGATCCCGGCATCAAACAGGTTCGTTTCCGAATCCAGCAGCACCCCAGTGGCGCCCCCGGCTTCGGCGTTGTTGAAGCGGGCGGCGGAGCCACAGGGGAACTGCCCGTCTTCGCTCCACTGCAGCCACACCCACTTGCCCTTGAGCGAATCGGCCGCAAAGGCTCACAGCCAAAGGCGTTGGAGGACGGGGCCATGACCACTTCACCGCTGAGCTTGGCAAGATCGGCGGAGGTGTAGTTGAAGTTCGAGGAGTACTGTCCGGCGACGGTGCCGGCCACATCGGCCGGGGCATCGACCTGGATGCCGTCCAGGGAAACCTGCGAGCCACGGTGTTGGCCACCGTCAGGGAGCTGCGTGAGTTGCCCGGCGAACCGCCGATGTCGGTAACGTCCCCGGCGTTGCCGCTGGCGACGACCGAGAGGATCCCGGCCTTGCTCAGCGCATCAACGATGTCGTTTTCCGGGTCCTGCGTGGGGGAGCGGTCCGAACCCAGGGACATGTTCACCACGTCGGCGCGGTCGGAGAAGTCCCCGTCGCCGTTCGGGTCCAGCACGTAGTCCAGGGCCTGGCCCACCACGGCGGAGGAACCGGAGCAGCCAAAGACGCGGATGCCGATCAGCTGGGATTCCGGCGCCGTGCCCGGACCGACGCGCATCGTGGAGACCTCCTTGGCGGTGAGCTTGGAGTAGTCCCCGCTGAAGGTGGTGCCATCGGCGTTCACGCCGTAGCCCGAGGAGCTGCCGGCCACGTGGGAACCGTGCCCTGCGCTCTGGCAGTCCAGCGGGTTCGGGTCGGGGCGCGGCACCGGCTGGTAGTCCGCAGCCTTCGGGTCGGCATTGTAGTCATCGCCCACCAGGTCCCAGCCGCCAATGAACTTCTCGGGATCCAGCAGGCCGGAGTCGGCCGAAGGCAGTTCGTGGGAGGCCTGGGCCTGCTTGTATCCCTCCAAGGTCCCCGGACCGCCGAATCCGGCGTGGGTGTAGTCCACGCCGGTGTCCAGCACGGCGATCTTCACGCCCT
Organism: Arthrobacter sp. JCM 19049; assembly: GCF_001310435.1. Taxonomy (NCBI): domain Bacteria; kingdom Bacillati; phylum Actinomycetota; class Actinomycetes; order Micrococcales; family Micrococcaceae; genus Arthrobacter; species Arthrobacter sp. JCM 19049. The sequence goes on from NZ_BAXF01000060.1 coordinate 3,612, forward strand.
CGCCGGTCTTGCCCAGCGCCTTCCAGCTTTCCAGCGCGCCGGTGTCAATGACGGCGCCGCGGTTGGTTGGATGCTTGGGAACGATGGCGCTGATCTTGGCAACGTCCGGGCTTTCAGCCAGTTCGCGCAGCTGTTCGGCATCGCCCTTCAGCGCCACGCCGCGCAGCGTGTTCGCCGTGGTGTACAGGACTTCGGACTTTGATTCCTTGGCCAGCGCCTTGCCGCGCTTTTCGACCTCGGAACGGATCTGCTTGACCCGCTTGGTGTTCTTCTTGCGGGTCTTGACCTCCACTTCCTCGAAGGCGCCGGCGCCTTCGAGCTGAACGTATACCGATACTTCACCGCTGGCCTTGGCCAGCGGCCCGGAGACCTTCAGGTCCTCCAGGGTTGAATTGTGCTTGCCGCCAAGCGACTGTGCTGCCTCACCGTCGGCAGGTCGCGGCACCGGGGCCGCCATGGTGGGTGAGGATATGGTGACTGCCAACGCCAAGGCGGTGGCCGACGCCATGACCGTACGGGCAAGGCCCGATGGGCGCCGAGTGATCATGATTCTCCTAGCTGGGCTGGAAAGCGGAATCATCCTGCGCGAGTATCGGCTCCCGGCAGAAGCACCCCATTGCCCCAAGATCAGTCGCCGCTAGGCTTTCTTGACGTCCGCTCGTGCGTCAAGATCCCACCGTTATCTTATGTGACCATGACCACATTTCAAGCGTTTATTGAATAGTGATCTTCGGAGCTTCGCATTTTCACTACCCAGCGGGCGATAACGGGAGGAAAAATGCCGCGAGATTCCCGGCCCGGAGGCGGTTCGCAGCCCGCGCGGCGTTCATAGAAGTATTACGCCATCTGACGTCCGCCCCCGGCCGGGGGCGGAGATCAGCTGGCGTTGTCGGTGCTGTGGGGTGCGGGCGCCGGGGCTACACCCGGTTGATCAGCGCCTGCAGCCGTTCGCCCATTTCAATGATGCGTTCGGCCACGACCGCCGCGGGATCCGGGTTGATTGCGTTCTTCGGCGGCAGTACACGGATGTTCTGCGGGCATTGGAAGTCCGAGCAAATCAGCGTGCCCAGGCTGTTGCCGTTGCGTCCGCTGGCGCCCGAACGCCGGGCGTTCCACATGGTGACGGGGTTGGTGGCATTGACGTCACGGCAAATCTCGCACATGATCGCGCGCTTGACCTTCGGGGTGGTGTCCGGCGCGCGCAGCAGCAGTGCGCGGGTCGTGCCGTCCGGGCCCGTGGCGACCAGGTAGGCGCGCTGCGGCATTTTAGGATCGCGCCAGCCCAGGAAATCATGTTGCTCCCACTGCAGGGTGGGGAAGCTTTCCGGAAGGGTGAGTTTGCGGGCCTCGGAGCGGGAGGCGTTGATGAAGCTGGAGCGGATGGTGGATTCGGTAATGGGCTGCATGAGGATGTCCTGGCGTAGGTGGGTGCGGACAAGGCGCACCGGCGGGTAGGGAGGCTAGGCCCTGCAGCGAACATCGGGGACGCGAAACGGCGGCAGCGCGCGCGGCGCACTGCCTGAGGTGGCGTTAACCCCGTCCGCCGGCAGGGGCGAACGGGCGGGGAATCCTCAAGCCCATGTGGGCCACACCCCTTTCCCGTGCCAGGCACGTATCGCAGTCAGCAGACAAGTCATCGGCGGCTCCGGCAAGGGCGGAACCAGAATGAGCCTGCGGCGCCAGCAGCGGCACACGACTCACTTTTTAGGGTAACAGCCAACGAACGCCGAGGATCTCACATTCCCGGGGGAGATGCGCCACAAGGGGGCAGTATCGCAATACTGCCCCCTTGTGGAATCCTGCGTGGCAGGAGTCTAGCGACGTCCGCCCTGCCAGAGGGCATCGAACGGGGTGGCGCCCGAGACGCGGTGGCGGATGCCCTCGGTCACGAACTCCTTGGCGGTGCGGGCCGCCTCCAGTGGGGAGGCGCCCTTGGCCAGCTCAGCGGTCACGGCGGCTGCCAGGGAGCAGCCGGCGCCGGAGACGGCAACATCACCAATCTTCTTGGCGCGCAGCACCTCCAGGGTGGTGCCGTCGTAGAAAACGTCGATCGCGTCCTCACCGGCAATGCGGACCCCGCCCTTGGCCAGCACCGCGGCGCCGGAGGCCTCGTGGATCTTCTTGGCGGCGGCGATCAGGTCTTCCTCCGAGGAGATCGAGATCCCGGACAGCTGCTCGGCCTCGAAGTGGTTCGGGGTGACGAAGGTGGCCAGCGGCAGGAGGTTCGCCTTCAGGGCCTGGTCGGTGTCCAAGGCGTGGCCCGGTTCCTGGCCCTTGCAGATCAGCACCGGGTCGAGCACGACGTTCTTCCACGCCTGCTTCTTCAGGGCGTTGGTCACGGTGTCGATCGTGGTCGGCGAACCCATCATGCCCAGCTTGACGGTGTCCAGGCTCTCGGCGTAGCAGGCCTGCACGGCCTCGAGCTGGTCGGCGATCACCTGGGCATCGACCGGCACGAAGCGGTGGTTCCAGTTGTCCTTCGGGTCAAAGGAGACGATGCAGGTCAGCGCGATGATGCCGTAGGTGTTCAGTTCCTGAAAGGTCTTCAGGTCGGCCTGCGCCCCGGCGCCGCCGGTCGCTTCGGAACCGGCGATGGTCAGGGTGATGGCAGGGCGTTCAGCAGTGCTCGTAGAAGTCATAGTTCAAGTGTAGGGAATCGGCGGGGATGCTCAGTTCGATTCACGGGACATGACACTGATCTGTGTGGCCTTGGACCAGCCGGGCGCCAGCGGGTTGGCGTGCTGCTCCTCGGCGACCAGCAGCATCCAGCTCATTCCGTGCTGAAATGCCGAGCCGGCGAAGTTGGCCAGTACGGCCCTTCGGGCCAGGTCCGGCTGGGAGGGCGAGTACAGGTCCGGGTCGGAGAGCAGCGCGAAGTTCGAACCCAGGTGCATCCGCCCGCGGGCGACGGGGCGGTCAAAGTCGGTGACCTCCACGACGTCGTAGTTATCCATCGGTGCTTCAAAAATGGTGGAGGTATCGGGCAGCTTGATGACCTGCTCGACATCTTCGGGCTTCCCGGCCAGCAGGACGAGCGTGGCGGTGTGCTGCCAACCCTGCTGCGAAAGTTCGGTCGCGGCCTGGTCATTGCGGGCGCCGAGCAGCATCAGCCGGGTCGCGTCGGAAGGGGCCTTCCAGGAGCCTGGGGCCAGTAGCGCAGCAGCTCCACATCATTGCCGTCCTCGGAGACCGAGCGGACTTCCTCCGGGGAGGGCACCGAGGGAATGCGGTCCCGCAGCAGGGCATAGCTGTTCGTCCATTCCGGAAGCTGTCGGGCTGCGGCGTTCATGCGGGACTCCTCTGGTGGTCAGGGCCTGGGATTCGTACTTTCGACTTTACGCCCATTTGCCGCCCCGTCCAGATCAGTGTGACCAAACCCGGGCCGGGAACCGCTGCGTCAGGAGGCCAGGTTTCCGGCGGCAGGACGCCCGGGGTGGGTGCCTGGGGTTCCTCGGCGTCCCGGGCTGCGGAATCATCCAGCAGCCCCAGCAGGTCATCGAACAGGGAGCGCACCACCGGCAGCCGGGAGAGAACCGCGAACTTCGCGGCAAGGGGCGCCGCATTGCGCATTAACCGGCGGGAGCGGCGCTGGTTTGCAGTGCTGTCATAGGCCCAGAGGAAGAACAGCATCCGGGAGAGCAGCAGCAAGAAACGCGGCAGGTCCCGGCGGATTCCCAGCGGCGGCAGGGGTCGGGCCTGCTCGACCACCTGCTGCCACATCTTCAGCTCGGTCTCCCGGCCCGGCGCGCCGGTGGGCTCCGCCTCGCCGAGCAGCACCTTCAGAAAAGTGGGGCCAAAGCCGTGGTACGGCTGCAGTACGCCGACCGAGATATCCAGTGCGCTGTGGATATTGCTTTCCAACGTGTTGCCCTCTGTCAGGACCTGCTGGCAACGCTCGAACTGTTCCTGGCGCAGGCGCAGCAGCAGCTGTCCGACAATCTGTTCCTTGGACTCGAAGTAGTAGTACGCGTGCGACAGCGACACACCGGCCCGCTGGGCGATGACGCGCATGCTCGCCTCCCGGTAGCCGAGCTCGGCAAAGGCCTCCAGGGCGGTCTGCAACAGTTCGGCCCTGGTGTTGCGGCCCTTGCGGGTGGCTGGCTGCACGGCGGTGATTCTCCTTCAAGGCCCGACGATCACGGTCCCGGGCTCCATTCTACGTACTTTTGAACGCGTTCAAAATAACGGTTCGAAAACGACGGATCCAGGCCTGAATCAACTGAAGCCCCCTGTTCCTACCGGATGTTGATCGAAGAACACCAGATGGAAATGGGTTTGTGAGCCTAGCCGTATCCACTGTGACGCGGCTTACTTTTGACCCGACAGGCTGCAGGCGGCCAAAAGTGCTGTGGTTCTTCGAATGGGGCTGGCCGACCGGCGGGAACCGGAAGGGGCAACAAGCGCCGGGCAGGCCGCTGGGCCCAGCACCATCCAAGGGGCCGAAGCGTGGGATAATGGTGGGGCAAGTGCTAATACAGCGGGGTCCGGTCGGCCCCACTTCCGGGGCGGATCGCCCCACCCCTCCAAACGGAAACCGCAACCGGTTTCCCGCGGGCGGCGAAGTGGGAGGGCAGGCAGGACCCTGGCGAACCACTTCTAATGAGGAAAATTTCATGGGCGCATCAAACGCTAACTCCCTGACCGAACATCGCTCCAAGGCCATTTTCGCGGCCACCGGCAGTCCCTATTTCTCCACCGTCCTGGCCCTGATGGCCACCGTGGTCATCCTTTCGAACATCGGCGCCTCCAAGGGCGTGGCGTTCGGGCCGATCATCACCGACGGCGGGTTCTTCCTGTTCCCCATCGCCTACATCCTGGGCGATGTGATCTCGGAGGTGTACGGGTTCAAGGCCGCACGCCGCTCCATCCTGGTCACCTTCGCCCTGGCCATCTTCGCGGTGGTGTGCTTCTGGATCATGATTGCCCTGCCGTCGGCCGACTTCTATGACGGACAGCAGGCCCTGGAGCGCACCCTGGGCCCGGTGTGGCAGATCGTGCTCGCCTCCGTGCTGGGCTTCCTGACCGGGCAGATGGCCAATGCCTGGGTGCTGGTCAAGCTGAAGGAACGCTTTGGCGAACGTGGACTGATCGGCCGCCTGATTGGATCCAGCGGGGTTGGTGAATTCCTGGACACCCTGATCTTCTGCTCCATCGCCGCCTCGGTGATCGGCATCGCCGATGCCGCCAGCTTCATCAACTACGTGGTGGTCGGCTTCGTGTACAAGACCGGGGTGGAGATCATCTTCGTTCCCCTCACCTCCCTGGTGATCCGCTGGTTCAAGCGACGCGAGCCCGGGTACCGGGACGCTGGCCTGCAGGGCCAGGACTAGGGCGAAATCCTCCACGCGGAGGATGCCTCTGCCACCGCGGGGCCGATAGCTCGAAAGATGAGCGAAGCGGCCCCCACCATCGGCATTCAGGGCCTGGTCGCCGGTTACGGCGCCCAGGCCCTGTGCGCACCCCTGGACCTGCAGCTGCACCCCGGGCAGGGGGTTGGCATCATCGGGGTCAACGGCAGCGGGAAGTCCACGGTGCTGCGCGCCATCTTTGACCTGCAGGCGCCGCTGGAGGGCAGCGTGCGTTTCGGGGACGAACCGATGAACGCGGCCGCGCTGGACTACCGGCGCAAACTGGCGCTGCTGGTGGAGGACGCCGCCTTCCTTGACGAGCTGAGCGTGGCCGAACACCTGGACCTGGTCGCGCGCGGACACCAGGTCCGGGACCCGGAACAGGCCGTGGCCCGGGAGCTGGACTTCTTCGGCCTGCAGCCGGTGGCCGCACACCTGCCCCACGAGCTCTCCTCCGGCCAGCGGCGCAAGCTGATGCTCGCCGCCGCCTGATCCGGCCGGCGGACTACCTGGTGCTTGATGAACCCGAACAGCGCCTGGATCCCCAGTCCAAGGCCCGGCTGGCCGAGCGGCTCAGACGCCGCCGCGAGCAGGGGGCCG
>NZ_BAXF01000061.1:0-9362 GCF_001310435.1 Arthrobacter sp. JCM 19049
TGTTGCCGGCCTTGAAGACCGCCGCCCGGCAAGCATAGGCTCGCCGAGGCAGAGACCCGCACCTCCGGCCAGCTGCCGGAGCGCGGGTCCTCCCATCAGTGGCCTAGTGGCGCTGCGCTAAGTGAGTTTCTTCAGCAGGTTTAGGGCAGATAGGCGGCTCATAGGCCCACTTAGCGAATGCCTATGCGTTTGCGGCGGTCTTCCGAGCCCCGCAGGTCCCGGTTCAGGCGGCGGTCGCCTGATACAGGATGGTGGCCCAGTCCGTGGTCTCCGGTGTTGCCTGGGGGTGAACCGGCGCGGGCTGCGCCTTGGGCTTGGGTGCGACAAAAAGCCAGGAAATGAGTCCCAGGCCCATGTCCGCCACCGAGTTCTTGATTCCGACATAGGCGCGGATGGCGTAGGCGGCCAGGGTGGCGTTGATCGCCGCGAACACCACGTTGCCCCAGTTCTGGTGCTGCAGATCCCGCCACAGGGTGAACAGTGAGAAGATCACGATCAGGTAGGGGACCAGCACGTGCAGGGCCGGTGCCGCGGTACGGTCACGGACCTTCGGGGTGCGGGCGAATGGGATCTTTTCACCGGTGAATGCCTGCTGGATGGATTTCAGGACCCCGGCGAGGTTCACCGGCAACAGCACCAGGTTGAAGCCATAGATGCGGAAAATATCGCCGAAGCGGTGACCGCAGTCGCGCAGGTCGCTGCCCATGCACAAGAAGTAGGGGATCGCGGCGGCGAAGATCAGGGGGCTGAGCAGGCGGCTGTCATACGGGTAGGCCAGGAGGAAGACCAGGCCGAAGCTGGCCCACGCGATGGAGGACATGTAGTTCACCCGCAACAGCACCTCCCGCAATCCCATGGGACGCCGTTCACGGCGTCGCTCCCGGGCTTGGGTCCAGAGCTTGGGCATGATCAGCAATCCGCCGTTGGCCCAGCGGCGGCGCTGCACCACCAGGGAACCAAAGTCAGGGGGAGTGGCGCTGTAGCTCAGGCGTTCCGGGTAGTTTGACAAGCCCCACCCGTGGGTTCCCAGGTCGATGCTGGACTCGGTGTCCTCGATGACGGTGCGGTCCTGGATGTACGTATAGATCTCATAGCCGCCCACGGTGTTGACCTGGGCAATATCCTGCAGGGCGCGCTTGCGGATGACCGCGTTGGCTCCCACCCAGAAGGTGGCGTTGTACCGGGTCATGCCCTGATGCAGGATGTGCTGGATATCGGTGGTCGCCCCGGCGATGCGTTCGATCCGGGTCGGGGCACCGCGGAAGGAAGAGTACGGAGTCTGGGTGACGGCGATGCGCGAGTTCTCCTCGGATTCCAGGAAATACACCAGGCGCAGGCAGTAATCACGCAGCAGCAGGGAATCGGCATCCAACGTCAGCAGGTAGGTGCTGTCCGGGACGTGCAGCAGGTTATCGGAAGAGTGCTCCGTTGCCTCGGCTTGCGGTGTCGCCTGCTCCACCAGCACCAGCGCGTCCCCACGCTGTTCTTTACGCCAGGTCTTGCCCATGAGGCTGATGTACGAGTTCAGGTTCATGGCCTTGTTGGCTCCTGGGAGAGGCTGGCGTAACGCTTGCGCTCGAAGTTGTCCATCTGTGCGGAGAAGATCCGCACCAGGCGCAAGTGCAGCTCTTCCATGCGTTCAAGGTCCGGCGCCGAGTGTTGTGCCGCGGCGGCTCCAGGGCGAGCAAGGTCAAGCGCAGTTCGCGGGACAGGCCCATGAGCACCGAATCAACGAAGAACTCCTCGACATGGTCGGTGACGGCCTCATTGGCGGCCATGGAGTCCAGCCACTCGGCGGACCAACGGTAGGTGGCAATCAGCGCCGGCAACAGTGCTTCGGGGCTGACGTCCTGGGCGCGGGCGGAACGAAACGCCTGCAATTCCCTGCGGGTGTGGGCGGCCGGCTCGGCCAACGCGGTGGCGATTTGCCCGCTCAGCGCCCGCGTGGCGTCCAGGCGTTCTCGTACCGCGGGATCGGTGGGGTGCGGATTGTCGTCAATCAGCAGCACAACCCGCAGCTGCGGGAATTCCTGCAGGGCCGCGGACCAGAGCGTGGCACGTACGACCGCCGGTTCCTCGGCATAGCTGGTACCAGGACCGTAATCCCCTCGGTGTGTTCCCGAAAGTGCCGGTCCAGCTCTCCGCGCGGAACCCGCTGGTGGGTGGCGAACCGGTTCAGGGCTCCCTGGCGTGCCGTGAGGTACATCAGGGCAGAGAAGGTCAGGAACGTCACCACAATCAGATACAGCACCGCTTCGAACTGGAACCGGAAGCCGGCCCCGGGATTGTTCGCCAGCTGGCGCAGGATGGTGGTGATGACATAGGCAACCCAGGACAGCACGGTCACCACAATGGCCACGCGTCCCCATGCCAGCTTCGCCTTGGAAGGGGTCGGATGGACGATGGACAAGGGCTCGGAGCGTTTCTCCGACCCCCATTGCCGTCGCCGGCTTTCGGTCGCTTGACCGGTGGTGTGCTTGCCTGCGCCCATGCAGGTTTCCTCCCAGAAGATGCGGTATGACCGGACGCTGCCGCGCCGCCGGGTGGGCGGAAAAATCTGCGGGAAAAGCCGGTCCTAGAAGCGGGATGCCCCGGGGCACCCAACTAGCATAATTCTAAACTACAGCCTTAAGATGTCCTTAAGGCCGTGTACTGTCAGTGGTCGTCCAGGAAGCTGGTCTGGCCAGTGGTGCCGCGGTTTTGCGCCTCATCTTCATCTCTCTTCACCTCCTGTGATTCCTAAAGGGGAACCCATGGCAATTCAGTTCCAGGGCCGCCGGCTTTCCGTGTTTCGCCTGCTGATCGTGCTGCTCGTGATTGCCGGGCTCGTGGCCGGTTCCCTGGCGCTGTGGTTCCGGGCCAAGGACCGTGCCGCGGCGGCGGGCAGCGACCAGTGGTTCGGAGCGTACGTGGACTCCACGTCCACCCCGTTCTATGACATTGGGGGAGCCGTGGCTCAGGGGGAACGCGTCGTGCTGGGATTCATCGTCGCCGATCCGGATGAAGCGTGCGCCCCTTCCTGGGGCGGCTTCTACTCTATGGACGAGGCCGCGGACACTTTTGACCTGGACCGCAAGGTGGCGCGGGTGAAGGACTCCGGCGGAAAAGTGGTGATTTCCACCGGCGGTTTGCTCAACGACGAACTGGCCAGCGCATGTCAGGACGAGGGGAAGATTACTTCCGCCTACAAGTCGCTGTTGGAACGCTACGAATCCACCACCCTGGATTTGGACATCGAAGCCGATGACCTGACCAATGTTGCGGGCGGGAAGCGACGGGCAGCGGCGGTGGCGCAGCTGCAGCAGCAAACCCAGGTCGAGGTGTGGTTGACCCTTCCCGCCGCCACGTTCGGCCTTGCCCCCGAGGGCCTGGCCGAGGTGAACCGGATGCTGGACGCCGGCGTCGATCTTGCTGGCGTCAATCTGATGACCATGAACTTCGGGCAGACCCGCCAGGAGGGGGACTCCATGGCGCAGGCCTCGATCCAGGCGGCTGAAAGTGCGCGCGGCCAGCTGTCTACCGCCTACCGTGAGCATGGCCAGCAGCTGGGGGAGCAGAGCCTGTGGCGCAAAATCGGTGTTACCCCGATGATTGGCCAGAATGACCTGCTCGGGGAGGTCTTCGACCTGCAGGATGCCAAGGACCTGAACGATTTCGTCAAGGAAAAAGGCCTCGGGCGTGTCTCCTTCTGGTCCGCCAACCGCGACTACTCCTGTGGGGACAACTTCCCGGATCCGAGCCGGGTATCAAACAACTGCAGCGGCGTGACGCAGGAGGACCGGCAGTTCACCAAGCTCCTCTCTGACGGGTTGGGACACGGGGTGGACTCGGCACCGGCCCCGGAGGCTGCACCAAGCCCGGAACCGGCCCCGGTGGAAACCGCGATCGTCGATGATCCGGCCACCAGCCCGTACCCGATTTGGAATGAGAGCGCCGCGTACGTTGAGGGCGATCGCACCGTGTGGCGCAAGAACGTGTACGAGGCCAAGTGGTGGACGCAGGGCACGGCGCCGGACGTCCCCGCAGCCGAGGGGCAGCCTTCGCCATGGCAATTGGTCGGTCCGGTTCTGCCGGGTGACAAGCCGGCGCCGGTGGTCACTGCCCCCAAGGGCCTCTATCCAGAGTGGGCTGCCGACGCGGTCTACACCAAGGGTGACCGCGTGCTGTTCGAAGGGCGCGTCATGCAGGCCAAGTGGTGGAATTCGGCCCAATCGCCGCAGGCTGCGCTGGAAGGCGCCGCGGAGTCGCCATGGGACGTGCTGGACAACGCGACGGTGCAGAAACTCATCCAGGAGCAAGGCACCAAGGAACAGGAGTCCAAGAAGCAGGAAAAGGGTCAGGAATCCGCGACGCCGTCGGCCAGCGCTTCTGCCTCGAAGTAGGGCAGCTTACCGGCGGTTGTGTTCCGCCTCCAGCGCTTGGCCCTCAGTACCCAAGATGGGCGAGCGCCTCGTCCATGGTGGTGACGTACTTGCCAATCGGCGAATCGCGTAAATCGGAGAGCATAAATCCCGAGAGCACCTGATCCACATGGTTTTGCCCCAGCAACGCCACACGGCTCGTGGGACGGGATTTGGCCACCTCGGTGGAAACATCGGGACACACGTCGGACAGTCCACCGATCACCGCGATCACCTTGATCTCATCGGCCGTGTGCAGCTTGCGGAGCTCTGCGGAGATTTCCGCCAGCATGGGAACCGTGAGGACCGAGCCCTCCTTGAAGGTCAGGACGTGATATCCCCGTTCCTCCCAGTTTAAATCCCAGTGTTCATGGCTGGATTCAGGTAGGACTGCAGTCTCAGTGATCATCGTTCCCCCGACATTCTGATCAGTAATCCCTCCGGTCACCTCGATGCGAGTGGGGTGAGCGGAGGGCAACAAAAGCTGTTCTCAACGCGAGTCTACCTAAAGATAACGTAAATGCTAGCTTGCGAAGCTAGGGATTTAGGATTAAATCGACGGGTACGGTCCCGGACGGCCAAACAGGAATCCCTGAAGGCAGTGGGCTCCCAGGGTGCGCAGCACGGCGGCTTCGGCCTCGGTTTCCACGCCCTCCACGATGCACTCCAAGCCACACGCCACCGCCAGGTCCAACACGGCCTGCATGACGGCCCGCTGCTTGGGGTTGCTGTCCACTCCGATGGTGATGGAACGGTCGACTTTCACGCCGGCCACCGGCAATTTGCTGAGATAGCCGAAGGACGAATAGCCCGCACCGAAGTCATCAATGAAGACCCGAACCCCCAACTCTCGAAGGCCCGCAGTGAATACAGCTCCGGGCGATCCCCGGAGATGTAGCGTTCCTCGGTCACCTCGATGACCAGGCACTCGGGCGGGATTTCGTGTTCACGCAACTTCTGGGTGACCTTGTCCGAGAAGGCAAGATCCGTCAGCTCCGAAGGGGTCACGTTAACTTGGACGCGGAAGTCCTCGGAGACCCGTTGCCCTCGCCGCCACTGTCCCAGGTCGGCCAGGCACAATCCAGCAGCCGGGTGGTGAGCTGGCTGAGCAAGCCTGATTCGGCCGCCAGCGGCAGGAAGTCCGCCGGGGAGAGCTCGCCCAATTCCGGGTGTTCCCACCGAGCCAGGGCTTCGACCCCGACTTCGGCGCGTCCACCACCGAGATCACCGTTTGGTAGGCCGGATGGATTTGCCCGCTGGCCAGGGCCGTGCGCAGCTCCGTGCTCAGCAAGGCCTTGCGATGCCGTTCGTAGAGCATGAAGTCCTCGAACTGCTGGACCTTTTCCTTCGGATCCCGTTTGGCGACGTACATGGCTGTATCGGCGCACTCCAGCCATTGTTCTGCGGTGAGTGATTCGTGGCCTACGCAGAACCCGATGCTGCCGCCCGGAGTGATGTTTGCCGGGCCGACTTCCACCGGTTCACGCAGTACCTGAAGCAGGCGCTGACCCATCGTCTTGGCTGCTGAGGCATCCACGCGGGCCAGGATGGCGAATTCATCTCCACCCAACCGTGTCGCCAAATCTCCCGGACGCACGCTCTGACGCAGCCGGGTTGCCACTTCCTGCAGCACCCGGTCTCCGGCGTTGTGTCCGTGGATGTCGTTGATGGGCTTGAAGTCATCCAGGTCAATCAGGAACAACGTGCTGACCGGTTCGGCGCGATGTGCCGCATCCAGCTGTGAGGCGAGTTCGCGCATCAGGGCGGCCCGGTTGGCCAGGGACGTGAGCGGATCGGTGTAGGCCAGCACCTCCATTTTGTCCCTCGCGGACTCCAGCAGGTGGGTTCGCTGGCGCACCCGCTGCTCGAGCTCCTCATAGGTGCCCGAGAGGCGATTGGCCATGGCCTTGATCCCCACCATGATCGCGTCGATGTCATCACGCTGTTGGCTAGGCCGCAGAGAGACAGCGAAGTCTCCACCGGCAATTTTCAGGATCGAGTCAACGATGTCCTGGATCCGCGGATCCATTTCGGCGTGCGTCACGAACCGTCCTTTCCTGCCTGCTGCGCCTGGTCGCGTTTGTGCTGCGCTGCCTTCGGCTCCCCGGCCTGCTCCAGCAGCTGCGCCCACCAGGAGAAAAGGGGAACCAAATGCTCAGGTGCACCACTATAACGGGAGGTGAAATCCTCCAGAATGGCCATGGCGCGAGCAGGGTCGCCCTGGACCGCGGCGGCGCGAGAACGTGTCAGACACAGGCCGGCGTGGTCCAGGTCGCCGGCCTCGATGAGTCCAAAGGCCAGCTCGGCCCGCTGCAGGCAATCCTGGACTTGTTCGTTTAGGATCCCGGCCTGAAGTCGTAGTTCGGCGGTGGCCCGGTTGAAGCGCGCCCAGAGGACCATGTCCTGGGCCGGGACCAATAGTTCCGCGGCGCGCTGGTGGTAGTGCACTCCCAAATCCGGTTCGCAGACCATGAAGGCCAGGTTGCCCAGCGTCCAATACGCCTTGCCCTGCTCCTGTCCGTCGGCAACAAGATGCAGCGAGCCTGCCAGGTGCTGGTGCAGTTGCCACGCTTCATCTGGGTGCCCGGCTTCTACCAGTGCGGCCAACAGCACCTGGTAGAGCTGGACCCGTACCGGAGACTGATCGTCCAGTTCACGCACCAGGCATTGGGCCTGGCGGGCAAGGGACAGTGCGTTGGCGTCATCACCGACACAGCGCCGTGCGGTTGATTGGGCCAGCAGCGCCTTGATGGTCAGGTCGGTGCGGTTCAGCTGCCCGGCGGTTTGTTTCATCTGATCCGCTACCCGGCACATCAGTTCGTAGTCATCCACGGCATGGGCGGCCGAACACAGGGCCTCCTGCACCAGCCAATAGGTTGACGCTTCGGTCTTCGGATCCAATTGGGCCAGTACCTGGGGGCCTTGGAGGGTGACCTTCTCATGTTCGCCATCGCGTGCGGCACGCAGTACCTCGGCGACCTTTAGTTGGGCGGCTGAGCCGTGACGAAAATGATCCACTGCATCAGTATCGCATCAGATGGGTTTAATTGTGCAGATTCCTTGTTCTCATTCTCAGGCTTCACTAGGCTTTACCTTGGCTCGTTGCGCTTCGGCAGGAGCCGCGGCACGAGCCGCGCATTTCGAGAAGGGTACTGCCCGTGAAGAACGTCAAGAAACTCATCGCACTGGCCGCCGCGGCCATGGCCCTGGTGGTCGGTGTCAGCGTCAGTTCCGCCTCCCAGGGGGATACCACCGCCGGTGGTCTGTGGCCGTACAGCCACGGGATCAGCACCCCGGCAGGCGGCCTCTGGCCCTACTAATAACGACGACGGTAGATACTGCGGAATACGCCATATTCCGATGGATCGCCGCCCAACTGTCGACCGGCCGCTGAGTTCCAACCCCGAAACTTGGCGGCCGGTGCCGGTTTGGAGCCAAGCACCATCGCACGCCGAACGGGTCAGCAGGTGTTGCATAAGGTTTGCCGGGGGTTGTTCCGGGAGAGAAAGCAAAAAAGTGGGCTGCGACCCGAGGTTGTGGATGAGCGGATACGCAAAACTCCCTGCCCCTCGGGATCACCGTTGAGCAGGGAGCTTTTGCAGGAAAGTCGGGGAGCCGATGGCAGGTGTTGATTCACCGCCGACGACTTTTCTTTGGCTGAGCGATGAGCCGGCGGGTTACACGAAGTTCTCGGTGCCCTCGATGGTGTTCATGAAATGGTGCATGAACTCGGCGAAGTCCGCTGCGTCCGATTCCTGATCCAACTCCACGCTCTGCACCACGGCATCATCCAGATGCAGGTCCACGTTCGGGTGTGCATCCACGTTGAAGCGGAACACCCGGCCGGTGGAGGTGGCGATCTCATAGCCTCCGTCATTGACCAGCGCGAGCTGGTTGACGTTCGTGTTGTTGATGGTGATCGCGTCCTCGGCGGCCCTCAGGTCTGCCGGATCGATGGGGGCGAGCACCAATTCTGCCGGTTGGCGCCGATACCCGATGACCTTCAATCCGCCGCTGCCGGCCAGTCCCACCGCCGCGACCAGGTTGTAGCTAGCGAAGTTGGGGATCTGTGCATCAAACGCCTCATGCAGCAGGCGCTTGACGGTGTCGGTCGGATTCTCGTCTGGGCGTGTGTCCATGACTCACACTCTACTAAGAATGCTGAACAAAATGATCAATGAGCGCTTTTGGCGAAATGTGTCATTGTCGCGTCACGGGTTGTCCAATTGGTCATATTGACTTCTAGAATCTTTCTCATGAGCCAGGAAACGACCCCAGATATCAAACCACGCTCCCGCGCGGTGACCGATGGTATCCATGCCGCTCCCGCCCGGGGCATGCTCCGCGCCGTGGGCATGGGTGATGAGGACTTTGCCAAGCCCCAGATCGGTATCGCCAGCTCGTGGAACGAAATTACCCCGTGCAACCTTTCGCTGAACCGTTTGGCCCAGGGTGCCAAGGAAGGCGTCCACGCCGGTGGCGGCTTCCCGATGCAGTTCGGCACCATCTCCGTCTCGGACGGCATCTCCATGGGACACGAGGGAATGCACTTCTCACTGGTCTCGCGTGAAGTGATTGCCGACTCGGTGGAAACCGTGATGATGGCCGAGCGCCTGGACGGCTCGGTCCTGCTGGCCGGTTGTGACAAGTCCCTGCCCGGCATGCTGATGGCCGCGGCCCGCCTGAACCTGGCTTCCGTCTTCCTTTACGCCGGCTCCATCATGCCCGGCTGGGTGAAGCTGGAAGACGGTACGGAGAAGGACGTTACCCTGATTGACGCGTTCGAGGCCGTTGGCGCCTGCGCGGCAGGGAAGATGAGCGAAAAGGACCTGGACGCCATCGAACGGGCCATCTGCCCGGGCGAAGGCGCGTGCGGCGGCATGTACACGGCCAACACCATGGCCTCCATCGGTGAGGCCCTGGGCATGTCCCTGCCCGGTTCCGCCGCCCCGCCGTCGGCGG
>NZ_BAXF01000062.1:0-9331 GCF_001310435.1 Arthrobacter sp. JCM 19049
TTCGAAGGCCGCCGCCGTGCGAACTCCGCCGAGGCCGGCATCGAGGCGCTGCGCGACGAAGTCGACACCCTGATCGTCATCCCGAACGACCGACTGCTGTCCATCTCGGACCGCAACGTCTCGGTGCTTGACGCCTTCCGCCAGGCTGATCAGGTGCTGCTCTCCGGTGTGCAGGGCATCACCGACCTGATCACCACCTCGGGCCTGATCAACCTCGACTTCGCCGACGTGAAGTCGGTGATGCAGGGTGCCGGCTCGGCGCTGATGGGCATCGGCTCGGCCCGCGGTGAGGACCGCGCGGTCAAGGCCGCCGAACTGGCGATCGCCTCCCCGCTGCTGGAAGCCTCCATCGACGGCGCCATGGCGTGCTGCTGTCCATCCAGGCGGCTCGGACCTCGGCCTGTTCGAAATCAACGAGGCAGCCCGCCTGGTCCAGGAAGTGGCCCACCCCGAAGCCAACATCATCTTCGGTGCCGTCATCGACGACGCCTGGGTGATGAGGCACGCGTAACCGTGATCGCCGCCGGCTTCGACTCCGTGGATGCCACCAGCAAGCCGATGGCAAAGCTGCCGGCCCAGTCGATCACCACCCCGCCGCCGGCTGAAGCGGCCGCAGAGAGCGTCTCGGCCAAGCCAGCCGAGAAGCCCGTCGCCGCCGCCATCCCCGAGCGCAAGCCCGAATCGGAATCCTCCAGGGACTTCCAGGACCTTCCCGACGTTGTCGATTCGGACCTGAACGGCTCCAACGACGATCTGGACGTGCCGGACTTCCTGAAGTAGTCCGCACCGGAACCTGAACGCAGTGCTACATTACGCATCGAACCTCGATCCGCAGATCCACCTGGCATTCACCTCGCAGGCCGAGGGCAACCTCGCCCTGCACGTGAATGATGACCCGCAACTGGTGCGGGCCAACCGCGCCAGGCTGGAGGAGCGGATCGGGGTTCGAAGCTTTTCCCTGACCTTCATGAACCAGGTTCACTCGGCCACCGTGCTAAACGCCGAACAGCAAGGCGCGGAAAGCGCGGCGGCCACCTGTGACGGGCTGATCAGCCACGGGGACAACGCCCTTGGCCGTCATGGTCGCCGACTGCCTGCCGGTGCTGTTCGTTGGGCACAACCCGCAGAACAACTCCAGCGCCACCGCCGCGGTTCACGCCGGACGCCGGGGACTACTGGACGGAATCATGCCCGAAACCGTCAAGCAGCTCACCGAGCTGGGCGCCACCCGCATTGAGGCCGTTATCGGCCCGGCGATCTGCGGGCGCTGCTACGAGGTGCCGCAGGAAATGCTCGAGGAGTCAGAGGCGCGGGTGCCGGGCATCGGCAGCATCACCAGCTGGGACACCCCGGCCTTGGACCTGCCAAGGGCCGCCGCGGGGCAACTTCGCGATCTGGCGGTCGAGGTGCGCAACAGCGGGATATGTACCTGGAAAATCCGGAGTACTACTCCTACCGTCGGGACCGTCACAGCGGGCGCTTCGCCGGCATCATCTGGCGAGAAAACTAGCTCCCTGCGACACACCGCAGAGAATTGAACAGATTTACGTTGCTACCCGAATCCAGTGCGGTAGCGTCGAACTAGCGGAATCATGCACTGGGGTTGCATGTACGGGAAACGAGGAGAGTATCGTGGCGGACGGACTACGTAAAGCAATGGTCTACCTTGGCTTGGCCGATGCGGTCGAGCACGAGGAAGCTCCTGCCGCGAGCCTGAGCAGCGCGCCCAGGTGCGAGTCGTGGAAGAGGAAGCTCCCCAGCGACCGACCGAAGCAGCAGGCCCAACCCCTGCTGCCCGAGCAGCGATTCCGCAACCAGATCAGTATGAGCAGGAAACCGAGTACCGGGCTCCTGTCACTCCCATCAAACGTGCCCCTTCGGTTAGGGATGAGGATTCCGAATTGCGTCAGATTACAACCGTGCACCCTCGTTCTTACAATGATGCCAAAATCATTGGTGAGAACTTCCGTGACGGTATCCCGGTGATTATGAACGTCACCGACATGGGCGAAACCGATGCCAAGCGCCTCGTAGATTTCTCCGCAGGACTGGTTTTCGCCCTGCATGGCTCCATCGAACGCGTCACCAATAAGGTGTTCCTTCTCTCACCAGCTACTGTAGAGGTGCTGGGCGAGGACCGTAAGCAGTCCGAAGCCCAGGCAACTTTCTTCAATCAGAGCTAACCGCCAAGGAGCGAGAACGCCACGATGCTATTCGGGATTCTTTATCTCGCGCTGAGCATTCTTCAAATTCTGCTGTTAATGAGAATTGTGTTGGATGTTACTGAAAGTTTTGCCCGGCACTGGAGCCGAAGGGAATTGCTCTGGTCGCAGCCACGGTCGTGGTAACGATCACCGACCCGCCACTGCGTTGGCTGCGCAAGCGTATTAAGCCCCTTGACTTGGGTGGAATACGTTTGGACCTGTCTTTCCTGGTGCTGTTCATCGTCGTCGTGATCGCCAAGGCGATCGTCGGCAATCTCGGGTACAGCGTCGGAATTTAGTGTTTGTCGGACCTGTTCGCAGATTGTCCTTACGGGGCTGACGCGGTAGGTTCAAATTGAATGACACGGCCACTAGATGTCGTTTTCGTGTTTAGTGACCAAAACGTTATATCCTTTAAAAAATGGTGCTTCGACTACACCGGTCGTAGTATTGAACAAGGTAAGTGTTTCGCAGGGCAACCTAGGTCGTGCGGAAGAGATCCCAGTATTGAGGTGACCCAATGGCTTTGACGCCAGAAGACGTAGTCAATAAGCGGTTTCAGCCGACCAAGTTCCGCGAAGGCTACGACCAGGACGAGGTAGATGATTTCCTCGACGAGATCGTCGTAGAACTGCGTCGCCTGAACGCTGAGAACGACGAGCTCCGCCGCCGCCTGTCTGCCCTGGGTGAGGATGTTTCCTCCTCCAAGGAGCAGTCCGTGCCGGCCCCGGTGGCAGCAGCCCCGACTGCTAAGCCCACCGAGGAAAAGAAGGCCGAGGCACCTGCTGCCAAGCCTGCCGAGGAGAAGAAGGCTGACGCAGCTGCAAAGCCTGCCGAGCAGAAGAAGGCCGAGGCACCTGCTGCCAAGCCTGCCGAGGAAAAGAAGACCGAGGCTCCGAAGGCCGCTCCGGCAGCCGAAACCGGTGCCCGGACCGACACCGCGGAATCCGCAGCCAACGTGCTTGCCATGGCACAGCGTCTGCACGATGAGTACGTGGCCTCCGGTGTGGAGCAGCGCGACAAGATCATCGCTGACGCCAAGACCGAAGCCAACACCATGGTCACCGAGGCCGAGGAGAAGAGCCGCAAGACTCTCTCGGCCCTGGAGCAGCAGAAGTCCGTCCTGGAACGCAAGCTGGAACAGCTGCGAGGCTTCGAGCGCGACTACCGTGCCCGCCTGAAGACCTACATCGAAGGCCAGCTGCGTGACCTGGAGTCCCAGGCATCGATCGACAGCACGACCAAGAACAGCTAACCAACCGGTTTTGCTGACTTGAAAAGCTAGTCAGTACAGTTGACGGTGGTGACCGGACATCCGGTCACCACCGTTGTCGTTTAACACGTCGTTGACAAAGGGTACGAATGGAAAACAACTCACCCGCGGCCGCCCCGGATCCCCGCCGCTCCGCCGGCAGGTTCCTCGCACTGGGCTTCGGCCTGGCCGTACTGGCCTGATCCTGGATCA
Organism: Arthrobacter sp. JCM 19049; assembly: GCF_001310435.1. Taxonomy (NCBI): domain Bacteria; kingdom Bacillati; phylum Actinomycetota; class Actinomycetes; order Micrococcales; family Micrococcaceae; genus Arthrobacter; species Arthrobacter sp. JCM 19049. The sequence goes on from NZ_BAXF01000062.1 coordinate 3,670, forward strand.
GGGAACCAAGCTCTATATCGAATCAACGATGCAACTGGGCGAGTCGATTCCGGTGATCCCCGGGATCCTGAACATCCACTACATCCTGAATCCCGGCGCCGCATTCTCCTTCGGAGAGAGCTTCACCATCGTCTTCGCGCTGCTGCAGGCCGCCGTCTTCTGCTACGTGATCTACCTGCTGATCCGCAAGGTGCGCACCCTGTCCTGGGCGCTGACCCTCGGCGCGCTGCTGGGAGGAGTCGGTGGAAACCTCATTGACCGGATCTTCCGTGCTCCCGGCCTGGCTTCGGACACGTCGTCGACATGATTTCCGTACCGGGCTTTGCCATCTTCAACGTCGCCGACTCCTTCATCGTCTGCTCGATGATCGTGGTGGCGATCCTGCTGCTGCGTGACGTCCCGATGAACGGAGCCGGCAAGAATACCCAGACGGCCACGGGAACGGATCAGCCACAATGAGCCAGGACCGCCCCGCCGCAGTGCACCGACTGCAGGTCCCGGACGAAGAGCAGGGAAGTCGGGCCGATGTCTTCATCGCCCGGCAGCTGCAAATCCCACGGGCCGAGGCCACCGAACTGTGCCGCAGTAAACAGGTGCAAGTCAATGCAAGGACCATCAGCAAATCCCCGAAGCTCAAGGCGGGGGACCAGCTGGTGGTCAACCTGCCGGCCAAAGAAGACCCACTGAAAGTAGGGTGGAACGGGTGGAGAACCTAAAGATCATCGCCGATGACGAACACTTCGTGGTGATCGACAAGCCGGTGGGCGTAGCCGCCCACCCCTCACCCGGGTGGGTCGGACCCACCGTCGTCGGGGCCTTGGCCGCCGAGGGCTACAACATCTCCACCTCCGGTGCCCCGGAACGGCAGGGGATTGTGCACCGGCTGGACGTGGGGACCAGCGGCCTGATGGTGGTGGCAAAAACCGAGCGGGCCTACACGGAGCTGAAGCGGGCGTTCAAGGAACGCACCCCAAAGAAGATCTACCATGCCGTCGTCCAGGGTCTGCCCGACCCCCTGGAAGGGACGATCGACGCGCCCATCGGCCGGCATCCGGGTTTCGAATGGAAGTTCGCGGTCCTTGACGGCGGGCGCAACTCGGTCACGCACTACAAGGTGGAGGAGGCCTTCGGCCGGGCCAGCTTGGTCGAGGTCGAACTGGAAACCGGACGAACCCACCAGATCCGTGTGCATTTCTCCGCGTTCGGCCATCCGTGCGCCGGGGATCAGACCTACGGCGCCGATCCAAAGCTCGCGGCCGCGCTGGGCCTGACGCGTCAATGGCTGCACGCCCATCAGCTGGGGTTCGCCCATCCGGCTACCGGGCAATGGGTCGAATTCGTCAGCGAATACCCGGCAGACCTGGCGGGGGCCCTGGAACTGTTGCGCGAAGGCACCTACTAGTTTTTGTTGCCACACCCAGCGGTTTCCTTATGCGGAGCGTGCCGGGTCCATGGCAAAAACCGCCTCCTCGAGTGTGGCTTTCCCCAACCCGCGCCCGAGCTGATTCCGCGCGGGCCGAGGGCTAGACTGGATGCGTGAGTGCCACACGCGACGGATTTGTTCATCTTCATACCCACACCGAATACTCGATGCTCGACGGGGCGGCCCGTCTTGGCGAGCTCTTCGAGGAAGCCAACCGGCAGGGCATGGAAGCCATGGCCATCACCGACCATGGCTATCTCTTCGGTGCCTTCGACTTCTGGCGCCAGGCCACCGGGGCCGGCATCAAGCCCATCATCGGGGTCGAGGCCTACGTGACGCCGGGAACCGCGCGCGATGACAAGCAGCGCGTGAAATGGCGTACCGAGGAAAAGCAAAAGGGAGATGACGTCTCCGGCGGTGGCCTCTACACCCACATGACGCTGCTGTCCTACAACAACGAAGGCATGAACAACCTCTTCAAGGGCAGCTCCATCGCCTCCCTGGATTCGGTCTTCGGCAAATATCCGCGCTGGGACCGCGAGCTGCTGAACAACCACTCCAAGGGCCTGATTGCCACCACTGGCTGCCCCTCGGGTGAAATCCAGACGAAGCTGCGCCTGGGACAGTACGAGGCCGCAAAGGCGGCCGCCGCCGAATTCCAGGAGATCTTCGGCAAGGAGAACTACTTCTGCGAGATCATGGACCACGGTCTGGAGATTGAACGGCGGATCACCAAGGACCTGCTGCGTCTGGCCAAGGAACTGCAGATCCCATTGGTGGCCACCAACGACCTGCACTACACGCACGAAGCCGACGCGAAGGCCCACGAGGCGCTGCTGGCCATCAACTCCGGTTCCACCTTGATGAACCCACCTACGACCAGGGCGGCAAGCGCTTCGCCTTCTCCGGCTCCGGCTACTACCTCAAGAGCGCCCGGGAAATGCGTGAACTGTTCCGCGAGTTCCCCGAGGCCTGCGACAACACCCTGCTCATCGCCGAACGGGCCGAGGTCTCCTTCGACACCAACGCCAACTACATGCCCAAGTTCCCCACCCGGAAGGAGGACGAAACCAGCTGGCTGATCAAGGAAGTCGACAAGGGCCTGCACTACCGCTACCCGGATGGCATCCCCGATGAGGTGCGCAAGCAGGCCGATTACGAGCTGGATGTCATCATCAAGATGGGCTTCCCCGGATACTTCCTGGTGGTCGCCGACTTCATCAACTGGTCCAAGGACAACGGCATCCGCGTCGGCCCCGGCCGTGGTTCCGGTGCAGGTTCCATGGTCGCCTACGCAATGCGCATCACCGATCTGGATCCGCTGCAGCACGGACTGATCTTCGAACGCTTCCTGAACCCGGAGCGCGTTTCCATGCCCGACTTCGACGTCGACTTTGACGATCGTCGTCGCCCCGAAGTGATCAAGTACGTCACCGAGAAGTACGGAGACGAGCGCGTATCCATGATCGTCACCTACGGTTCGATCAAGACCAAACAGGCGCTGAAGGACTCCTCGGGTGCTGGGGTACCCCTTCTCGATGGGTGAAACGCTGACCAAGGCGCTGCCTCCGGCGGTGATGGCCAAGGACATCCCGCTGAACGACATCGAAAACCCGCAGTCCAAGCGCTACTCCGAGGCCGCGGATTTCCGCAACCTGGTCGCCAACGATCCCGAAGCGGCGCGCGTGTTCGAAACCGCCAAGGGCCTGGAGGGCTCAAGCGCCAATGGGGTGTGCATGCGGCTGGGGTGATCATGAGCTCGGATCCGATCATTGATGTCATCCCGATCATGCGCCGCCTGCAGGACCGTCAGGTGATCACCCAGTTCGACTACCCGACCTGCGAAGGCTGGGGCTGATCAAGATGGACTTCCTGGGCCTGCGCAACCTGACCATCATTTCCGACGCGATCGAGAACATCAAGGCCAACACCGGGGACGACCTGGATTTGGAGACCCTGCCACTGGATGACCCGGCTACGTACCAGTTGCTGGCCCGCGGCGACACGCTGGGCGTGTTCCAGCTCGATGGCGGTCCAATGCGATCGCTGCTGAAGCTGATGCGCCCGGACAACTTCGAAGACATCTCCGCGGTGCTGGCGCTCTACCGCCCGGGACCGATGGGCGCGAACGCCCACACAAACTACGCACTGCGCAAGAACGGGCTGCAGGACGTGGTGCCGATCCACCCGGAGCTGGCCGAACCGCTGGAGGAGATCCTGGGCGGCACCTTTGGCCTGATCGTCTACCAGGAACAGGTAATGGCGATCGCCCAGAAGCTGGCCGGCTACTCGCTGGGCCAGGCGGACATCCTGCGTCGTGCGATGGGCAAGAAGAAGAAGTCCGAACTGGACAAGCAGTTTGTCGGCTTCAAGCAGGGGATGAACGACAACGGGTACTCCGATGCCGCGGTGCAGACCCTATGGGACATCCTGCTGCCGTTCTCCGACTACGCGTTCAACAAGGCGCACTCGGCGGCCTACGGGGTGGTGTCCTACTGGACCGCCTACCTCAAGGAGCACTACACGGCCGAATACATGGCGGCCCTGCTCACCTCCGTGGGTGATGACAAGGACAAGCTGGCCATGTACCTGAACGAATGCCGGCGCCTGGGCATCACGGTGCTGCCGCCGGACGTCAACGAATCCGCCCTGACCTTCACCCCGGTCGGCAAGGACATCCGCTTCGGAATGGGTGCGGTGCGCAACGTGGGCACCCACGTGGTGGAGGGCATGGTCGAGGCCCGCACCGAGAAGGCGCCTACACCGACTTCAGCGACTTCCTGCGCAAGGTCCCGGCCGTGGTGTGCAACAAGCGCACCATTGAATCGATGATCAAGGCCGGCGCGTTCGACTCCATGGGCCACCACCGCCGAGCCCTGGTGGCGATCCACGAAGAGGCCGTGGACTCGGTGATCACCCTCAAGCGCAATGAGGCCGCCAACCAGTTTGACCTGTTTAGCGCGCTGGGCACCGAGGATGCCTCCGACTCGATGAGCGTAAGCATCCCGGACCTGCCGGACTGGGACAAGAAGGAAAAGCTCGGATTCGAACGCGAAATGCTGGGCCTCTACGTCTCGGACCACCCGTTGCAGGGGCTGGGCCAGGCCCTGGACCAGTACGCGGACATGTCGATCACCCATGTGATCTCCGATGACGGCCCCTCCGACGGGCACATCATCTCCATCGCGGGCATGATCACCGGCCTGCAGCGCAGGATTGCCAAGAAGTCCGGCAACCCCTACGCCCGCTGCGAGCTGGAGGACCTCTCCGGTTCGATGGAGGTCATGTTCTTTGGCCAGGCCTACCAGCCGATCGCGAGGTGCTGGCCGAAGACTTGATTGTGGTCATCAAGGGACGCGTGCAGCGCCGCGACGACGGTTCAATCACCCTGAACGCGCAGGAAATGATGATCCCGGAGCTCTCCGACGCCACCGGCACCGGCCGGTGGTCATTGCGATCCCCACCCACAAGGCCACCGAAACCCTGGTCTCCCAGCTCGGTGACGTGCTGCGCACGCACCGGGGCAACACCGAGGTGCGGGTCAAGCTCTCCGGCTCGCGCGGCACCTCGCTGATGCGCCTGGGCATGAACTACCGGGTGAACCCGAACCCGGCACTGTTCGGGGACCTGAAGGTGCTGCTCGGTCCGGCCTGCCTGGATGCCTAGGTATCCGGCCTGATCCTGTGTGACCGGGCCGGGTAACCATTGCCGCACCCAACGGCGGGCACGGTTAAACTGGACGGGTGACTTCCTCAGCTCAGAACCCCTTCCCGCAATTGGCCACCATTGACTGGCGGGCACGCCGGCTGGAGCGCGCCGAACTGAAGGCGCAGCTGCCACGGCCAGTGGTGAACTCGCAGACCGCCGCCGAATCGGTGCAGCAGATCATCGACAAGGTGCGCGGTGAGGGGATGCCCGCGCTGCTGGAACTGTCCGAGAAGTTCGACAAGGTGCGCCTGGAGCATACCCTGGTCCCGCAGGAGGAACTGCAGCGGGCCCTGGATGAACTGGATCCCAAGGTACGGGCGGCGTTGGAGGAATCCATTGAGCGGGCCCGCGCCTTCGCCGCGGCGCAGGTACCCCAGGACGCGGTCGTGGAGTATCCGCACGGAGCCCGGGTCACCCAGCGCTGGTGCCGGTGCGACGCGTGGGCCTGTACGTTCCTGGGGGACTGGCCGTCTACCCGTCCTCGGTCATCATGAACACCGTGCCCGCCCAGGCCGCCGGTGCCCAGTCACT
>NZ_BAXF01000063.1:0-9257 GCF_001310435.1 Arthrobacter sp. JCM 19049
CCGGCGCCCTGCCGGCACGACGCACCGTGGTGTTGGCTGGGCATGACGCCGGCCCCGAAGCCCAGCCTTCGCCCAGGCCCTGGGGCTGCCGCTGTTGGCCGAACCGTCCTCGAACGCACGGTTCTCGCCCAGCTGATCACCCATTACCGGCTGCTGCTGGCCGTGGCCGGGGAACGGATCGAGCGGGTGGTGCTCTTTGGCCGCCCCACGCTCAGCCGCCCGGTGGCCCGCCTGCTGGCGAATCACAACATTCCCAGCGCCTGTACCAGCCCGGGCGGTGTCCTGGTACGCCCCGGGCCGGCGCCGCGAACGGCTCGTCGCAGACCCCGCCCAGCTCATCGAGTTCGCCGGTACCGCCCCGAAGGGGTGGCTGGACGCCTGGCGGAGCCTGGACGCGCAGGCACAGGGCATAGTAAGGGACCTGCAGCCGTCGAAGCATGTCAACGGCTACCAGCTGGCCCAGCTGTTGTGGCGCCACCGGCAGGGGCCGTTGTTCATCGGCTCCTCCAACATCGTGCGCGACTTTGACCTGGGCCGCTGCCGGGGATGACCGGCCCGGAGCCCGGGTGTACGCCAACCGGGGTCTGGCCGGCATTGACGGGAGCATCTCCACCGCCTTGGGCCTGGCCATCGCCAGCGGCCAGCCGACCCGTGCCGTGCTGGGGGACATCACCTTCCTGCACGAGGCCTCGGCCCTGCTGCTGGCCCCGATGAACCGCGACCCACCCTGGACGTGGTGGTGTACAACGATGCCGGCGGGGCGATCTTCTCCACGCTGGAACACGGGGCGGTCCACGAATCGGGGCGGTACGGGCAGGCGGTGGAACGCCTGTTCGCCACCCCGCACACGGCCCGACTCGACGCCCTCGCCCAGGCCTACGGATGGAAGTACTACTGCCCGCAAAATTCCGGCGAGCTGGAGGAACTGTTGGCGGCACCCCAACGGGCCGGGGTGCGGCTGATCGAAGTACGCGCCCCGCGCGAGCAGGTCCGCGCCCAGTCCGTGCAGTGGGCTGAAGCCGTCGGTGCGCTGCCCTGGCCCGAACGGTAGCCCAGCCTGCTCAGGCCATGGCACAAAGACACCGCGCACCCAAGGGTGCGCGGTGTCTTATTTCTGCTTGGGCTGCTGGGTTCCGGCCTAGATATCCACGTGGGTGGGATCCAGGACCCGGCGCAGGAAGTCCTGGGTGCGCGGCTGCTGCGGGTTGCCGATCACGTCGGCTGCCTTGCCCTCCTCAACCACCACCCCGTCGTCCATGAACACCACGCGGTCGGCCACTTCCTTGGCAAACGTCATTTCGTGGGTGACCACCAGCATGGTCATGCCACCCTTGGCCAGCGACTTCATAATCGCCAAGACCTCGCCCACCGTTTCGGGGTCCAGTGCGCTTGTGGGCTCATCGAAGAGCATCAGCCGCGGTTCCATGGACAACGCGCGGGCAATGGCGACGCGTTGCTGTTGCCCGCCTGACAACTGATCCGGATAGCGGCTGCCAAAATCACCTAGTCCCACCCGGTCGAGATTGGATTGAGCAATCCTCTTTGCCTCGCTCTTGGGCCGTTTTGCGACCTTGATCTGGGCAACGGTGCAGTTCTCCAACACGGTCAGGTGGGGGAAGAGATTGAACTGCTGGAAAACCATGCCGACATGTCGGCGCATCCTGTCCAGATCCACATCAGGATCCGTAGCCTCGAAACCGCCGACATGAATGGTGCCGCCGTTCGGCTTTTCCAGTAGGTTGACGCAGCGCAGGAGAGTCGACTTACCCGAACCGGAGGGGCCGATCAGGCAGACCACCTCTCCCGGTTCGAGGTTCAAGTCGATCCCTTTGAGCACTTCATTGTTGCCATAAGACTTGCGCAAACCGGTGATGTTCGCGCCCGCTGCTTCAAACTTTTGTTCTGTCGTAGATGTACTCATGATGCTTTCTCCTAGCGCTTTTGCCGGGCGGAGGAACCCTCAAAACGACGCGCGATCAGGCTCAATGGAATGGTGATGACCAGATAGAAGGCACCTGCCACGATTAGCGGAGTAATGCCCGCTCCCAAGGCGGTAATTCCCTCGCGACCAAATTTTGTAATCTCGTATTGAGTCAAGCTCATGCCCAAAATAAACGCCAGAGAGGAGTCCTTGGTCAGAAGAATGACTTCATTGGTCAGCGGCGGCAGCACGATTCGAAAAGCCTGGGGAATGACGATGGTCACCATGGCTCGCCAAGCTGGCATCCCCAACGACCTTGCTGCTTCAGTTTGTCCCTTGGGAACGGCTTGCAGGCCTGCACGCAACGTTTCGGCAATGTATGCGGCCGACACCAAACCCAACGCGACCATGATGTTTACCGGTTGCGGCCAGTTTGATTCCGGAAAGGCGACAGGAACGCCGAAGCCGAATGCGAGAAGCACGAGGATTGCCGGAACGCCGCGGAAGAACTCGATGAAACCGGTGGCGAACCAGCGGTAGGGAGCAAAAGACGCCATTTTCATGAGCGCCAACAGCAAACCCAGCACTAGACCGAAAGCAAAAGAAATAATGGTGTAGAAGATTGTGTTTTTCAGCCCGACAAGGATGAGATCGGGGAACATCGATCCAATCTTCTCGAAAGCGAAGAACGAGCTTCGGATTTGTGGCCAGTCGGCAGCAAGGATAAGTACTGCGAGAACAACGACGAAGACCGCTATTTGAATGATCTTGCTGATACGAGCCCGTTGACTTGTGGTCATAGCCATGGAAGAACCTCATGGTTGTCGGGCGCGGCGCTCCAACTTGTGATTGAAGCGCCGCGCGAAATCATTGAAGTGTGGGAAGCGGTCTCCTCGCGAAGACCGCTTTAGAAGATTCCTACTTCTGCCCCAACCACTTGTCGGTCATCTTGTCCAGGTCACCCGAGCTCTTCAGCCGGTCCAGAGTGGAATTCACCTTGTCCAGCAGCTCGGCGCTGTCCTTCGGCACCGCAACACCAAGCTTTTCACCGGTCTGAATCTCTTGAACGACTTCAAAGTCCGGCTTGTCCGCGATCGCATAGCGCAATACGGACTGGTTTCCCAGCGCCGCATCCGCCTTGTTCGAGGTCAAAGCCTGGAGCTGAAGACCGGAGTCTTCATAGCCGATGGTTTCCAGTCCTTGTTCCTTGCCGTATTTCTCACCGGTGGTAGCCTGCTGAACGGCGACACGCTTGCCCTTGGCGGATTCAACATCGGTGATCCCGGACCCTTACGGGCGACCAGCATCAGGTCGTCATCCAGGTAAGGTTCCGAGAAGTCCATGTTGGCCTTGCGCGCATCGGTGATCGAAATCGACGACATCGCGATATCGCACTGAGTCTTGAAGAGGCCGGACTCGATCGAGTCGAAACCTGCGGTGATGACGCTCAGTTTCAAATCCATGTCCGAAGCAATCTCGTTGGCGATATCAATGTCCAGGCCAACGATCTCGCCGTCCTTTTTGAATTCGAACGGTTCGTAGGGAACATCGGAGCAGACCGTCAACTGTCCAGCGGTGCGGGGAGTGAATCCACTGCCTCGGTGTCCGAGCTGCCGTTGTCGGAGCCGCCACAGCCGGTCAGCGCGATGAGCGCTGCTGATCCGATGGCGAGAGTGGATAGTACGTTCTTCTTGAAGGTGCGCATGGAACGGGACCTACTTTCAGGTGATGCGAGTTACAGGCGTCCTGATAATCATAACCATGACGCGGCCCACCTGAGATTCGCATCACACCGTGTCACGTGGGAATAAGCATTACTTGCTCATTGCCCACCTAATCCCTCCCCAGCCGTGGTGAAGCGTTGGGCACGAGGACTTGTCAGCGGGAAACTGCAAAAAGGTCAAGATTCAAAGTTTGACTGTGAATGCTGTTTTAGCGCGGCCCGACCTCTGAGGTGGGTGTGGTGCGCAGCCACCACAGTCGGGCCCCATCTCCGGCCGCTTGATAGCCGGGGCATGGATTTTACTGGCGCTCGGCGTGCAGGGCCTGCAGCATGGGCCGCATCTTGGCCCACGATTCGGCCAGTTCTGACTCCGGATCCGAGCCGGTGACGATCCCGCAACCGGCGTACAAGCGCATATTGCTTTCGTCTTCCAGCACGCCTCCGCGCAGGGCAATGCCAAATTCGCCGTCGCCGCGCGAATCGATCCAGCCCACCGGTCCCGCATAGGGGCCGCGGTCCAGCCCCTCCAGTTCGCGCAGCACCTTCCCGGCAAGCTTTGTGGGGGTGCCGCACACCGCAGCGGTGGGATGGAAAATCTCGGCGATATCAAGTGCGGTGGGGAACCGGCCATCAGAGCCGGGGCGCAGCTCGGCGCTGACATCACTTGCCAGGTGCCAGACATTGGGCAATTCCAGGATGAACGGTTCCTCGGGGGCCTGCATGCCGTGGGAAATCGGATCCAGCGCCAGGGTCAGCGAGTCGATGGCCAACTGGTGCTCCACACGCTGCTTCGGGTCACTCAGCAGGACTCGCTGTGGGTAGCCTGCTTCCCCGACCGGAGCCGTGGCCCGGTCCAGGGTGCCGGCCAGGACCCGCGCTTCGGCGGTGCCGTTGGTGACGCGCACCAGCATTTCCGGGGTGGCACCCACCAGCGTCCACCGAGTAGGTCCAGCAGTTGTCATAGCCGCCAACCAGCTCCCGGACAACCTGCGCCAAATCGATGCCGCCGCTGCTGTGGGCAATCACGTCCCGGGAAAGCACGAGCTTGGAAATCTCGTCACCCTCCAACACCTTCAGCGCCTGGGTGACGCCTTCAGGTAGGAGCCTGCGGTCAGGTCTCCGGGCTGCAGGCTGATCGTGCCGTGCGGGGCGCCGGTGTAGGCCGCCTCGTCCAGCAGCTCCTGGCACCGGGCCAGTGCGTAATCGTAGGTGAGCTGCTCGGTGTCCAGGGTGTCGCTGGTGATGGTGATCCACGAAAGCGCTCCGTCCTTGCCCAGGACCACCTCCGGGATCACCAGCCGGGAACGGTAGTTGCTGGTATACGAGAATGCGAACGCGCCGAAGGCCACCGGCCCGCTGCCGGGCTGGTTGATTGGATCGATCACGGTGGCGCGCTGCACGAGGTCGGTAAACCACTGCCGTGCGTCGCGAAGCGTTCAGCCCCTGGGTATGCAGACGGGCCACCGCCCCCAGGCCCACCAGGCCGTCACCCTGCCGGGTCCACACCAGGGCTCGGTGACGCAATGCGTCGAGCACAAAGGACGGATCGGTGTGGTCGAAACTAAAGGTCACACTGGCAAGAACAGGCAGCTCCTGCTGCACGAAGGCAGGGGAGGCGACAGGCAAATCGGCAGACATGATACGGCTAAGCCTACCGCCGAAAGCGCGCGGTGAGGCTGTGCTGGTGGCCGCAGTCACGCTCCGGCCCAGTGCGCCCGTGCGCCGGAGTTGTCCTGCCCACGAGGTGGGGGCGGTAAGGGTGTGCCGTGTACCGCTGTGCCTTGTGGCCTCTGGCCCACGGCGAAGATAACAGCACCGCAAAGAGAAAGAGGAGGGCCACATCGGCTAGAGTGATAGAAGTTTCGGAAGCGGTGCGCTGCCGAGGAGTCCTCCTGGACGATAACCAAACCCGTTGAAAGATAAGTAAGCCGTAAAACAGTGACTGATTCGAAAAGCAACTGGACCGCAGCCGGGCATGAGGTTCCGAACTCGATAGAGCTGAATCCGGAAACCGCGGCACTGGCCGCGACCATCAATCTTCCAGCAGGTTTCGCCCCGATTGCCGAGGACCCGGAGTTCGGCCCGGCCGTCTCCACCGGGCTGGCCAAGGTCGAGAAGCTGCTGCGCGACGCAATCGCCAACTCCGATCCGCTGATCGACGCCTCCTCCCGACACCTCGTGGAGGCCGGGGGCAAGCGGGTGCGCCCGCTGCTGGTGCTGCTGACCGCGCTGCTGGGCGAGGGAATCGACGACGATGTCATTAAGGCGGCCGCCGTGGTGGAACTGACCCACCTGGCCACGCTTTACCACGATGACGTCATGGATTCGGCCCGATGCGCCGCGGCGCCCCGACCGCCCACGAGGTGTGGGGCAACTCAGTTGCCATTCTGGCCGGTGACCTGATCTTTGCCCGTGCGTCGGTGCTCGGTGCCGAGCTGGGCCCGGAAGCGGTCACCTGGCAGTCACGCACCTTTGAGCGCCTCTGCCTGGGACAGCTGCACGAATGGATTGGCCCGCGCGAGGGGGACGACCCGATCGCCCACCACCTGCAGGTCATCAGCGACAAGACCGCCTCCCTGCTGGCAACCTCCGGCGCCTTTGGTGCCCGTTTCGGCCAGCGCCCGGAATATGTGGCGATCCTGCGCGAATACGGCGAAAAGGTAGGCGTGGCCTTCCAGGTGGCCGACGACGTGATCGACCTGGTCGCCACCAGCGGCAACTCGGGTAAGACTCCGGGGACCGACCTGCGCGAAGAAGTTCCCACCCTGCCGGTGCTGAAGCTGCGTGAAGCCGCGGCACACGGGGACCAGGATGCAATCGCGGCCCTGGAGCTTGTTGACGGTGATTTGAGCAGTGACGAGGCGCTGGCCCAGGCCGTTGCGGCCGTCGGAGCGCACCCGGCAACCCGCCAGGCCTGGGAAGTGGCCCGCCAGTGGGCTGATGATGCCATCAAGGTTCTGGAGCCGCTGCCCGAAGGCACCGTGAAGCACGCGTTGATCGCCTTCGCTGACGCCGTGGTCACCCGCGAGGCCTGAGCGTTAAAGCGTCCTTGAGGGGGCAGACCAACAGACTTCAAAAAGGATCGGCCGGCTCCCATGCGGGGGCCGGCCGATCCTTTGTCATGCCGCAATGTTGTGCCATAGGTAAGTGATAACGCCGTCTATGTCGGTTTTCCTGATGCAGCTGCTGTGAGCTCGGTTCCTTTGAAGAACCGATATCGAAGGGGTGCAGAAAAACAAGTTGCGGTCCCTGGTTCACTCACCCAGGGATCGTGATCGGTGCAATGCGTTCAACGGGTGACGCGAAGATCAAAGTAGGACAAAAAGATTCGCGATATCTTCGGTTTATTTATCCTTTCCCTCAGCTACCCTTCCACGGATTGCTGTTGCTGTTCTCTGCGGGTCTTGACGCTTGGCTAAATACAAGCAGGTCACAGAACCTAGCTACGCAGCCAAATTCCTAGCGTGTTAATAGCTTGCAAAGGGTTGACGAAGCGCAGAAAGTAATTAGTGTGTACTAAAAGCGAAATGATGTGCGTAAGGAGATCGAGCGGTGCTGAAAATCAAGAAGATGTTAACCACTGGCGCGACGGCGCTTTGCCTGACCGTCGGGATGATGGCCCTGGCTCCTGCCGCCCAAGCGGACACCCAAACTCGGTGGTACAACAACTTGCGGGTTTGCCAAGCGGAAACCAATGCTCGGGCGAAGCACCTGCGAAATAAGGGCTACACGGTCAGTATTCAGCGGTATTGCAAGGGGGAGCAGTACATCGGTTACAGGCCGCAGTATCAGTCGATTCTCTACTTCAACTGACGCTCGCAGAAGAACCCCGAGTCTGCTGAAGGTTCGAGTGAGACTAAGGTTTAGGCTGCAAGAGCGACAGCTCGATCATTGCAGCCTCGACGCCGGCGACGCAGCCATTTGCTGCCGCTCGTGGGCTGCTCGTGCCAAAAAGGCGCCCGAAAGGTCGTCAGGTGCTCGACCTACGTGCAGACCAGGACTAGGAAACCCGCCGCAACTCCGCCTCGGTCAGAGCGAAGGGGTGGCGCTCGGAGAACACCGCGGCACGCAGCTGCTCGGCCTTTTCCGCCCGGTCCGCCACCGGCACCCGGTGGCGCAGCTGGCGATAGAGCATGTCATCTGAATAACGGGCAAAGACGTGCTGGTGATAGTGCACACGTGCTGGTTGCCAGCGGGCTCATTGTGCTGCCGGGTGCTGGTTCCCTCCGGAGCCCAGGCAAGTTTCATGGCCAGGGCAATCCGGCGGGTCTCACGCATAATCGCCGCGCCGACCTCATCATCAAGGTCATAGAGGGATTCAAGGTGGGCGGTGGGGATGATCATCACGTGTCCGCCGTATTTGCCGAACCCGTCACAGGCCATGATCGCCGCCGCGTGACGCGTCTGGTAGATCATGTCTGTGGGAGCGCACAGGTTCCCCTCGCTGAACGGCAGGTCATTGAGCAGCTCGCAAAACGGGCACTGGTACCGGCCGGGGCGTGGGAATGGTGCAGCACTAATTCTCCAATTCCGCGCTGAGCTCCTCGAACACCCAGGCGAACATGTCCAGCGTGAACTCGCTGAACGTTCCTTCCTCACTGGTCCAGTTGCCGCGCGCGTTGTTGCGGCGGTAAACAATCGGATCGGGCACGTCGAGCTGGTTGACCTTGAAGCCCCAGACGAATTTTTCCTCCTCGTCCTCCAGGAACAAGAGGTAGCCGTCCTCCACCTCCAGCTCCTCAGGGTCGAAGAAGTAGTGGTAGGCCTCCATGAAGTCCTCGCAGTTACCCAGCGAACGGTAGAACTCCTCCAGCACCTGGGGGATCTGCACCCGAGACTCCTCCAATGCCCCACCCAGTTCCGCAGCGCTCAACCCGTCACTCTGGCTCCAGGCGTCATCCAGATACTTGGGAACCAGGGAACGGAACTTCTCAATGAACATGTCAGCCATGTCAATATCCTATCGACTCACGGCCCCCGGCAGGGAACCGGGGCGGCGCTCGCTCAGGCCAGTTCCAGGGCGATTAATGCGATCCACAGCTGCACCCGGTCGCCGGTGACCGTCGGGTCGTAGCCGGAGAGCTCGGTGATCTGCTGCAGCCGGTAGCGCACCGTGTTGCGGTGCAATCCCAGCGACTCGGCCACGGCGCCGACCGAACCGTCCAGCTTGAAGTACTCGCGCAGCGTGGTCACCAGTTCGCCGCGGTTGGTCCGGTCGAATTTCTGCAGCGGCCCCAGCGCCTCGGCAGCCAGATCGTGGATGGGCACGTCCTTGGCGGTGAGCAGCAGGGAGGTCAGCGACAGCTTGGCCGGGGCATTAACCCGTTCCCCGTGGCGCAACGCCTCCAGTGCCTCAAAGTAGCTCCACCGCACCCCGCGCGCCCCGGATAGCTGCCGCCGTAGCCAATGGACGCCTGAATCCCGGCCTTCTCCAGGTACTCGCTGATCAGCGTTACCGCCTGCGCGGCCAGCTCCTGGGGGAGCAGCATCGCCAAACGGTCATCGATCATCGAGGTGACCTGTTGCTCTAGCAGCGGGGGCAACGGCAGGCTCGGCAGCACCGACGCCGCGGAGACGGCTGGATGAGGATGGCCACGTGGTTGCGCTGCCGGT
>NZ_BAXF01000064.1:0-9101 GCF_001310435.1 Arthrobacter sp. JCM 19049
GAACGGCAGCACCCCAAAGGCCAGCATGACGCCCACCACCGGCAGCACGCCCGCGCCAATGGCGATGCCCGGCCCCCCACCAGGCCAAGGCGCCGATCCGCCGGGTACTGGTCAATGCGGCCACCACGAACATCAGCAGCAGGAACAGGACGGTCAGCCACCAGGACCGGGAGAGCTGGGAGATCGCCAGCGCCACCACCAGCATCTGCGCCAGGGCGCGCAACACCGCGGTGAGGATCTGGCGGGCCGGAAGCAGCAGGAAGCGCTGGGCGAAGAGGGCGGCGATCCCCGTCACCAGCACCAGCATCACCCACATCGGCCAGCCGGTGTGCAGCAGGGTTGAGTGCTGGCTCATCGGCCCGCCTTTCGGGGTCCAAGGGCCCGCTGCGGCCCCATGCGGGGATTTAGTAGTAGACCGCCAGCGGGCCCTCCGGGCCCTCGATGACGCGTACCGGGGTGTCGAACACGGCGGAGAGCACCTCATCGCGCATGATCGCCTCGGGGGAGCCGAACTCCACGACCTGGCCCTTCTTCATGGCGCAGATGTAGTCCGAGTAGTGCCCGGCGAAGTTGATGTCGTGCAACACGATCACGATCGTGCGCCCCAGCTCCTGGGCGGCCTTGCGCAGGTGCTTCATCATCTGCACCGAGTGCTTCATGTCCAGGTTGTTCAGCGGCTCATCCAGCAGCACGTAGTCGGTGTCCTGGGCCAGCACCATGGCCACGTAGGCGCGCTGACGCTGACCGCCGGAGAGCTGGTCCAGGTAGCGGTCCTCCAGGTCGTTCAGGTTCAGGAAGTCGATCGCCTGGGAGATGATCTCCTCATCCTTGCGGGTCAGCCGCCCCTTGGAGTGTGGGAAGCGGCCAAAGCCGACCAGCTGGCGCACGGTCAGGCGGGTGACGAAGTGGTTCTCCTGGCGCAGGATCGAGACGATCTTGGCCAGGTCCTTCGAGGCGGTGGAGGCCACGTCGTAGCCGGCCACCTCGATGGTGCCCTCATCCAGGCCGAGCAGGCGCCCGACCATGGTCAGCATGGTGGACTTGCCCGCGCCGTTCGGGCCCACCAGCGCGGTGATGCCCCCGGCCGGGATCTGCAGCGTCACCGGCCCGATGGCAACTTCGCTGCTGTACTGCTTGCGGACGTCTTTGAGGGTAATCACAGCCGGCCCTTTCTGAGGACGAAGATGAGGAATGCGGTGCCGCCAACCAGTTCAATGATGATGCCCACCACGCCCTGGGCGTAGAAGACGTTCTTCATGATGAAGTAGGCCCCGGCCAGGATCACGAACCCGGTCAGCGCGGCCATCGGGAAGATGTAGCGGTGGTCGTAGGTGTCGGCCAGCTGGTAGGAGAGCATCGCGGCCAAGAAGCCGAAGAAGGTCAGCGGGCCCACCAGCGCGGTGGACACGGCCATCAGGATCGAGACGAAGAACAGGGTGCGCATCACCTCGCCGCGGTGGTTGATGCCCAGGTTCATGGTGGTGTCCCGGCCCAGGCGACCACGTTCAGCCGCTTGGAGGACAGGATCAGGAACAGCGCGGAGACCGCCATCAGCGGGATCGCCACCGGGAAGTAGCTCACGTCCGCGTTGGAGATCGAGCCGAAGAGCCGGGCGGTGAGGATGTCGAACTCGCTGGGGGTGAGCATGCGCTGCATGAACGTGGACACCGAGCCCAGGCCCGCGCCGATGATGATGCCGATCAGCAGCATGATCTGGATGTTGCCGAACTTGCCCGAGAGCAGCCAGCCGTACAGCGCCACCGACAGGGCGACCATGATCGCCACCTGCAGCACGAACTGGGTCACCCCCTGCAGCGCCACGATCCCGGCCGCACCCATGAAGAACACCGAGGAGGTCTGCACCGCCACGAACAGGGATTCAAAGCCCATGATCGAGGGGGTGATGATCCGGTTGTTGGTGACCGTCTGGAAGCTGACGGTGGCCACCGCCTGGCAGATCGACACGATCACCATGGTGGTCAGCGACGTGGCGCGCAGCTCGGCGATCCGCCAGAAGCCCTCGCTGCCCACCGGCATCGGGTTGTCCAGGGCCAAAAAGCCGTAGCTGAAGCCAGGGCCGCCAGGATCAGCAGCGAGAGGATCACCCAGTAGCGGGTGCGCACCTTCTTGGAGGGCAGCGCGCCGGACTGGCGCAACGGGGGGAAGTTTGGGGGCATGGATTGGGACATCGTCGGGTTCTCACTCATCAGACTAGCCATTTCGACGCTGCCTCAACAACAGGGCGATGAAGACCACCGCACCGACCACACCCAGGATCAGCGAGACCGGGATCTCGAAGGGCATGATGATGGTGCGCCCGATCAGGTCGCAGACGGTCACGATCGCGATGCCCAGCAGGCACACCCACGGCAGGTTGCTGCGCAGGTCATCGCCGCGGAACATGGAGACGATGTTCGGCACGATCAGCCCAGGAACGGCAGGTTGCCCACCACCACGGTCACCACACCGGTGGCGATCGCGATCAGCGGTGCCGATGAGCATCACCTGGCGGTAGTTCAGCCCCACGTTGGTGGCGATCTCCTCGCCCAGCCCGGCCACGGTGAAGCGGTCCGCGACCAGGAAGATCGCCAACGCCACCAGGGCCACGATCCACAGCACCTCGTACTGCCCGCGCAGCACCGAGGTGAAGGACCCGGCGAACCAGATCCCCAGGGACTGGAGCATGTCGGTGGTCAGCGCCAGGAACGTGGACACCGCCCCGACCACGGCGCCGAGCATGATGCCCACGATCGGCACGGTCAGCGAGGCCTTGAGTGAAACCCGCTGCAGGAACAGGAAGAAGAGCATGGTGCCGATGAACGCGAACAATACTGCCACGCTCATCTTGGTCAGGATCCCGGCGTTCGGGGCCAGGATCATCACCGTGAGCAGGCCCAGGCCCGCCCATTCGGTGGTGCCGGTGGTGGTGGGCTCCACGAACCGGTTCTGGGTCAGCAGCTGCATCACCAGCCGCTCATGGCCATGGCCGCGCCGGCCAGAACCAGGGCGATGGTGCGCGGGATGCGGGTGATGGCGAACATGTCCCCACCATCCTCGGCGCCGAAAATATCGTAGACGCCGGTAAAAAGCGAAAAGCCCAGCAGGATCAGGACTCCAAGGATCCCAAGCAGCAGCTTGGGTTCGAAGAGCCTGCCCCGGGGCGGCTGTGTGGTGATGGTGCTGGTCATGGTCCTGCCGTTACTGCGAAGGTGTGGTGAGACGCCACAGTGGTGGACGCCGCCGGTTGGCTGCGTCCACCACTGGGTCAGTGCGCGTTGGGGCTACTTGCCTTCGAGCGCATCAGCGAAGTCATTGATGAATTCGGTGTAGGTCTGGATGCCCTCGTTGGTGTAGGTGTCAGCCGGCATCACCAGGACGTTGCCTTCCTTGGCGGCGGTGACGTTCTTCAGCGCATCCGAGTTCTTCAGCAGGTCGGCGGCCGGCTTGTAGTCCGGCTCATCGGCGGCCACTGCGGCATCGCGGTCCATGACCAGGATCCAGTCCGGGTTGGACTTGGCGATGGCCTCAACGGAGATGTCATCACCCTGGTGGTCGGTGGAGGACTCGTCAACCTCAAGGGCCGGGGTCAGATCCAGCAGGTCGAACAGCGGGCCAAGGGTGCGGCCGGTGGACGGTGCCGAGTAGTTGATGTTGCCGCCGGAGGTGATGACGCCCATCACCTTCTGGTCCTTGTTGTAGGCGCTTGGCGCGCTCGACGGCCTTGTCGAACTCGTCGGTCAGCTTCTTGGCTTCATCTTCCTTCTGGAAGACCTGGCCCAGCACGGTGGTCTGGCGCTTGAGTTCCTCGCCGAACGGCTTGTCCTCTCGCGGGTCCAGGGAGACGATGGTGGCCTCGGGGGCCAGCTTCTTGAAGTCCTTCTCGTACTGGGTGAAGCGCTGGCCGTTGATGATCAGGTCCGGCTCCACGGCGACGACCGATTCCAGGTCAGGCTCGCGGTGGCTGCCCAGGTCGATCAGGTCCTTGTCCTTGGTGTAGCCGATGGTGTCCGGCATCAGCGAAACCGCCGCGG
Source organism: Arthrobacter sp. JCM 19049 (assembly GCF_001310435.1). NCBI lineage: Bacteria > Bacillati > Actinomycetota > Actinomycetes > Micrococcales > Micrococcaceae > Arthrobacter > Arthrobacter sp. JCM 19049. The sequence continues at coordinate 4,032 of NZ_BAXF01000064.1, forward strand.
CCGAGAGCTCCACGCCCCAGGAGTCCAGGGTCTCGAAGGTGCGGTTGTCGGTGGCAACCACGGACTTTGCCGGGACATCGATGGTGTGTTCGCCGTTGTTGTCCTCGAACGTGACGGTCGAGGCGCCCTCGGAGGACGAAGCGCTCGACTCTGGGGTCGAGGCGTTCGAACCGCAGGCGGTCAGGGACAGAGCGGCGATGCCAAGCAGCGCAGCGGCGCGCAGTTTCACAGAGGCCATGATTTCCTATCGTTCCGGGGCCACCGAGCGGCGGCCAGCGAGGTTGATCTGAAATTAGCTTAGCCTAAGCTCTATGTGCTCTGCACTCCGCAGATATGGTTATTCAAATCACACCTAATGGGGCCCAAGCCCCGAAAGTACGGGTTTTCAAGGATTTTTCGGCGAACAACAAGGCGCGCCTGCCTGAATAACGAACCAAATTGTTTCCGGAATCCAAGAAAGAGAGAATTCCGGAACATTTTCGTTGCCGAAGGTCCCTCGCGGCTGGTATTGTGCCCGCCTTCGACTCCCGACCTTCACTTGGACGATGTGGGGCAGACTGCCTTCCCCCGAGGTTTATGCCCATCTCCTTGGGGACTCAGTTCTTGGGGATCCCGGACGGCACTTTCGCGCGCTGCTCCCACCTTGAAGCGGTAGCGCGGGAATGCCCGGCAGTTTAGCTGGCAGCGGGTGGCAGTGGCGAGGGTCGTCGCCCCGTCGGTTCAACGGGTGCGCTTCGACTTTGTCGGAAAGGCGCCGGTGATGGCGATGGGTGACGCTGGTATTGAAATCATTGTGGAAGGGGGGCGCAGTTTCCGGCTTCCGAACGCCGGACAGGGGTGCCGTCTGCCACGTGCTGAACCAGGAGTTGGCTGCTGCAGGATTCACTGCCGACCTCACTCTATCGGCGGCCACTTTGGTCACCGCTGAGCCTACGGCGGAAAGGACATTGAGCTGGGCTCGGTGATTTAGGCGGCATGCTTCCGCCATGTCCTGGATCGGCTTAGGGAGGGTTTGGGGTGCACTAATGATGTACTGGCGGGTGCCGAATCACGAGAGCCAGCAGGGCGCCCCGTTAGAGATTGCGCAAAGGGCTGGACGCGGGGCTGGGAGTTTCAAACTGCAAGCGCTAGCCTTGAGAGCCTTAGGCCCGCCACCTACAGTGCTGAAGGAGGTTGCTTATGGAAGTGAGGACGCTGCTCCTTGAACTAAGCGATGACCAGTTAGCCGATCTGAACGACGCTTTGGAAGACTACAGAGACTATTTCAAGGCGCAAGCTCAAGAAGCCTCCATGGGTTTCGGGCTCGATGCCGAGTATTGGGAATCCCGGGCGAATGAGATTCAAGCTTAAGGGAGATGCTCCTGAAGGCCCGCGGCAAAGAAGTCACCTGAAGGCACTCACTGCGGGGCGGTCCAGCACTTTGGACCGCCCCGCAGTGAAGTTTCTATCAGGACGCGGCGTTGACTTCCGTCAACCTCGTCAGGGGCCAGCCAATAACGCGCTTCGGCCGCGGCGGGGCATAGGTGCGCACCTTCGAGGTCGACAGGCCCATGCGGACCATTGACTCAGCGATGGTGACCGCAGCGCGCACGCCGTCAACGATCGGAACGCCGGTGGCTTCGCGGACCTGGTACTCGAGCTCGGCCATGCCGCCGCAGCCCAGGCAGATCACCTCGGCTTTGTCCTCCTGCACCGCACGCCGGGACTGATCGACGATGGCTTCGATGGCGCGCTGCGGATCCGACTCTAGCTCCAGGACCCCCAGTCCGCTGGCCCGCACGGAGGCGAGCCGGTCGGTCAGCCCGGCCAACTTCAACCGGTCCTCGATCAGCGGAACCGTCCGGTCCAGCGTGGTCACCACCGAGTACTTGTGCCCGAGGAACTGGGCCGTGGACGCCGCCGCCTCGGTGATGTCCACGACCGGCACCTCCAGCAGTTCCTGCAGGCCTTCGCGGCCGTGCTCCCCGTAGCCAGCCTGGATCACCGCATCGAACGGCTCGGGATAATTGACCACTTTGTCGATGACGGCGATCGCCGCCAAGTAGCTTTCGAAGTTTCCCTCGCAGCTGTCGGCCCCGAAATCGGGGGTGAGCTCAATGATCTGCGTCCCGGGGGAGGCCACTTCGCGCGCGGAGTCTCCGATGGCCGTGGTCATTGAGGCAGTGGTGTTCACGTTCAGGACGAGAATTCGCATGGTCTTTTCCCTTCCCTCTAGTGCTTTGCCACTACGGCGATGGCTTCGCCATCGATATCCGCCAGGTCATGCTGTCGCTTGGCGAGCAGCAGGTATACCAGTGCGCCGCTGCCCGAGCCCAGGAACCAGGCGAACGGACCGACAACATGCAGGGCAGGAAGGAAGGCGAGCAGCAGGGCCACTATGGAGCTGATGGCCAGCGCTGCCACGGCACGGTAGTTCACGCCACGGGTGAAGTAGTAGGTGCCGTTGGGGGAGGTGCGGTAGAGGTCCACGACGTTGATGCGTGCCCGGCGCACCAGCCAGTAGTCGGCCATGACGATCCCGAACAGCGGGCCGAGCAGCGCGCCCAGGCCGCCCAGGAAGTAGTTGATGATTTCCGGTGAGTTGTACAGATTCCACGGCAGGATGACCAACCCGATTACCCCGGAGATCAGCGCGGCCCGGCGGAAGTTCAGGTGCTTGGGGAACAGGTTGTTCAGGGCGTACGTGGGTGCGACGAAGTTCGCCATCAGGTTCACCGCGATGGTCAGCACCAACAGGCGCCGGATGCCAGCAACAGCAACGCCGTGTTCGGAATGGCCTGAACTACATCTGACGGAGAGTCAATGATGATTCCGTTGATGGAGAACTGGGTGCCGGTCAGCACCACCACAATCGCACCGAAGAACAGCATGTTCAGCGGGATTCCGAAGAAGTTGCCGCGCACGATTGCCTTCTTGGAGATCGCGCCGCGGGTGAAATCGCAGAAGTTCAACACGAAGGTGCCGTAGATGGAGACCCACAGCGCTGCCGCGCCGAACACGCCGATCCACATGTCCAGCCCACTGCGGGGAGTGCCGGTATCCAGGGCGATGTTGAAGCCGGATTCGAACAGCATCCACACGGCCAGGGCAAGGAACGTGACAAGGATGACCGGACCGGCGAAGGCCTCATACTTGCGGATCATCTCCATCCCATAGCTGACGATGACCAACTGCAGGAGCCACAGGGAAACAAAGCATATCCAGCCCAACACGTCGAGGCCGAGGAAGCTGGTTTCCTGCAGGGAAACGGCCCCCGGGGCCAAGGCGATCACCATCACGCTGAGGACCTGGGAGGCCAGGAAGGTTTGGATGCCGAACCAGGCGATAGCGACCGCGCCGCGAAGGAGCGCCGGAAGCTGCGCGCCGGTGATGCCAAAAGCAATGCGGCTCATGACCGGGAAGGGAACGCCGGTCTTCTCTCCCATGAATCCGGAGAGGGTCAACAGGGCAAAGAGCAATATGGCTCCGATTCCCAACGCGCCTAGAATCTGCCATCCGCTCATGCCCAGGCAAAGAGGCCGATGGCAAATGCGTAGTTGCCCAGTGAGTGCACATCGTTTGCCCAGAGGGTGAAGATGCTGTAGGCGTTCCACGTTCTGCCTTTTGGGCGGTCGGTGCCAGGTCTTCGTTGTAGAGCGAAGCGGACAGCTGGTGCGGGTTGGAGGGGTCGATGCCCAATGGGACATCAGTGGTTGGGGTGCTTTGAGGCGCCGTTACGGCGTTGGGGATAGACATTGGTCAGGATCCTCTGAGATTTATGGCAGGCCAAGGCAGCGGCTGCGGGCAGCGCACAGCGGACTGCAAAAGTTAGGGAGAACCGAGGGCAAATGAGCTGGTTCGGTATGGAGGGTTGCGGCGAAGTGGTCAGAGCGACAGGGGCCGCAGGCAAAGAGTGCCTCTCCGGAAACGCCAGCGCCAAAATCATGGGCGGGGCGTGCGGAGGAAAAGGAAATCTCAGACGCGCAGGAAGGTATCTTTGTAGCCGGCATAGTGGCCGGCCAGCGCCGCGTTGCGTTTCGCGGCGTAGTGCGAACGGCGAATCCACTGCCGGCCCATGTGCGCGCTGCAGAGAATCAGATCGAGACTGATCATGCTGCTCCTGAGAAAGAACTCCGAGATGTGTGCCACATCACTAATGGTGCTCTTACTGTAGTGGTGCCGCGTTGATTCCGCAAGCAAATAATTCACTTCCAGTATGCGGAAGGGATTCCTCTTGTCCTGCGGAATGAATTCATTCTGTCCAGCGGAATAGGGGCTGGAAACAAGCTTGCATGGTGGAACTTGAGCCAAGGGAAGCAGGTCGCGGTCTAAACAAAAATCGCTGGAGCCTGTGGCCGTCCCGGGGGTGGGACGGCCACAGGCCGAAGACGCACCACGGACCGATGGGATTAGCCAGGTTCCAGCCCATCCCCGGCATGCCAGGGCAAGGTGCCATCCGGCGGATCCGGGTCATCGCCCGGCGGATCCCGATCGTCGCCCGGTGGGCCGTGTGGCGCCCGGTTCACGGCCCCCGGTGGCGGGTCCCCGGGGATTTGCGAGGTCAGGTCCGGGTCGCTGGGATCATGCCAATACCCCGGGGTGCCCGGCGGGATCTCATGCAACGCCAACACCTCACGCAGCTTCTCATCCACATACACCGCCTCCCGTGAAGGAGCGCTCATCGTGTAGTTGGTCCGGCCATTCACGGTGGTCAGACTGCCCGGATCAGAAAAGTGCACTAACCCGTTCGGGGATTCCCAGCGCACCGACCCATCCGGCAGGAACTGGCTCTGCCACCGCAGGGCGTGTTTGAACATCTGATGCCGGGTACACAACAATTTGGTGTTATCCCGGGTGGTCGCCCCGCCCTTGGCCCAGTCCTTGACATGATCGATCTCGCACCGCTCCGCCGGGCGCCGGCAACCAGGGAACTGGCAATGCTCATCACGCAACTGCACCAGCTCCTGCAACGCCGCCGGGGGACGGTATCGGGTACGGCCCACATCGATCGGGGCCCCGTCCCACGGATCGGTAAGCACCCGGGCAAAGGACGGGGCGTGCCGGGCCAGCGCCAACGCCACCGGAGCCGGG
>NZ_BAXF01000065.1:0-9048 GCF_001310435.1 Arthrobacter sp. JCM 19049
GGACGTACCGCCTGGTCGGTGTCGGACCGGCCGGCACCCAGGTGGCCGTGGTGGTCATGGAAACCAATCCGCCGGCCAAACGGCCCGGCCCGGCCTCCACGGCCCTGGCCAACGAGGTCCGGGAGGCGGTGTCCGCCGCCGGTGTCGAGGTGGCGGCGGTGCTCGTGGTCCCGGATCTTCCCACCGACATCCGGCACAACTCCAAGATTGATCGTGCCGCCCTGGCAGCCTGGGCCGAAAAGACCCTGGCCGGAGGAAGGATCCGCAAACCATGAGCACCCCTGAATCCCCAGCAACCCCGCGCCGGGTGCTGGTCACCGGCGCCAGCGGCCTGCTCGGCGGAGCCGTCGCCGAATTGTTGCGCACCAAGGGACACCATGTTCGCACGTTCCAGCGGCGTGCCTCGAACGGCGCCACGGATGAAGTCCTGGGATCGCTGACGGACCAGGGAGCGGTCAATCGTGCCGCCAAGGGCATGGACGCGGTCATTCACCTGGCGGCAAAGGTCTCCTTCACCGGGGACTGGGACGAGTTCGTCTCCACGAACATCGTCGGCACCAGGAACCTGTTGCAGGCCGCCCAGGAATCCGGGGTTTCGGATTTCGTCTTCGTCTCCTCCCCCTCGGTAGCGCACTTCGGCGCAGCCCTGGCCGGGGAGTCGGCGGGCACCGCCGACCCGGAACGCGCCCGCGGATTCTACGCCCGCTCCAAGGCGGCCGCGGAACTGATCGCCCTGTCGGAGGACCAGCCCGAATTCCGGGTGACGGCCATCCGGCCGCACGTTGTCTGGGGCCCGGGTGACACACAGTTGGTCGAGCGTGTCATCCAGCGCGCCAAGGCGGGCCGGCTGCCCCTGCTGGACCAGGGTGTCGCACTGATAGATACCACCTACATCGACAACGCCGCCGCCGCGATCGTGCGAGGGCTGGAACGCATGGATCATGCCCACGGCCGTGCCTGGTGGTAACCAACGGGGAACCACGTCCGGTTGGAGAACTCATGGCGGGAATCTGCCAGGCCGGCGGCGCACCGGCCCCCAAACTGAACGTGCCCGGCTGGTTAGCCCGCGGCGCGGGATCGGTGATTGAAAAGCGTGGCTGGCCGCCGGCCGCCGCAACCTGGTGACCGACGAACCTCCAATGACCCGATTCCTGGCCGAGCAGCTGTCCACCGCCCACTGGTTCGATCAACGTCAAACGCACGAAATCCTGGACTGGAAGCCGGAAGTCAGCATCGATGAGGGAATCGAGCGCCTCCGTGCCCACTACAGTGGCTCGCCGGTTGGCTAGCAACGCGATCTTGTAGCCCCACAGCACAGGAGCCGGGGCAGGCCGCAGTTGATTCTCAGCTTCCTTACATTCGGTGCGGCCTGCTTCCCCAGGTAGTAGAGACTTGATGCCATGGACAAGCCCGAAGCAGTCACCACCCAGGACTCAACCGTCGAACAGTGGACGGCGGCACTGGCCCAGTCCACCGGTTCGCCCGGTGGCGGCGCCGGTGCCGGATTGATGCTGGCCATTGCCGCCTCCCTGATCTCCATGTTGCCGGTTACACGGATGCGCAGGAACCGCAGGCCGCCCACGTGCAGAGCCTTCGACGCCGGGCCTTGGAGTTGCGGCAGACGGCGCTGCGCCTGGCGGACGAAGACGCCTCCGCGTCCAAGGCCTTCGGCGCCGCGTTCCACCTGGAGCCTGGAAGGGAACGCGAGACCGCGATCAAGAATGCCAGCATCAACGCTGCCCGGGCCTCGGCGACGCTGGGCAAGCACGCCGTTATTGCCATTGACGACCTTGAATGGCTGGCCCTGAACGGCAACCAGGCGCTGGTTTCCGATGTGGTGGTCGCTTTGGGCTCATTGCGCGCCACGCTTGCTGGCGCCCGTACTAATGTCAGCTTCGACCTGGCCAGCTCGACAACCGACGATTCATCGATGGCCGAACTGCGCCGGCAACACCAGGACCTCTTCGCGGCACTGCGTGAATTTGAAGCGGCTATCGAACGCCTGGATATGATCGCCTCCGGGATTGACCGGCGCGCGGCCCCAACCAGAGCCTAGACGTACCCGAAACGAAAATACGGCGGTGCGCGGTGCAACCCCTCCTAGCGTTGCCGGGCTCTACGCGTTGGTCAGTCTTTTCTTCCGGCCAGCTTCCGCGGTAGTCCCCGCTACGACAAACCCACTGCGCGCCCCTGTTCATCGACATCCATGTGCATGGCGGCCGGCACCTTGGGAAGGCCAGGCATGGTTGTGATCGCCCCGGTGATGACCACAATGAAACCGGCACCCGTCTTGGGAACGATCTCGCGGACCTGCAACGTGAATCCTTCGGGGGCTCCCAGGAGCGTGGGGTCATCGGAGAACGAATACTGGGTCTTGGCCATGCACACCGGCAGGTCGTCCCAGCCGTTGGCGTGGATCTGCTCGAGCATCCGCCTTGCTTGGCAGAATATTCAATGCCCACTCCGCCATAGAGCTCGCGCACCAGGGTTAGGATCTTCTCCTCAACCGGTTGCGTCAGCTCGTACAACGGGGAGAAATTGTTCGGTGGTTCAATGGCCCGCAAGACCGCGGCGGCCAGCTCCCCGGCCCCGGCACCGCCGTGGCCCCAGACATCGGCTACGGCGCATTCAATGTTGTTCGCCGCGGCCCATTCGGTGACCACCGCCAATTCCGCTTCGGTATCCGTGGTGAATCGGTTGATGCCGATGACCGGCTGGATACCGAACTTCGAGATGTTCAAGGCATGCCGGGCGAGGTTCGTCAGGCCTGCGCGCACGGCCTCGATGTCTTCTTCACGCAGCTGCTCCAGGGACACTCCCCCGTGCATTTTCAGGGCACGAATGGTGGCCACGATGACGACGGTGTCCGGGTCGCACCCGGCATAGCGGGCCTTGATGTCCATGAACTTCTCGCGCCCAGGTCGGTGCCGAAGCCGGCCTCGGTCACCACGATGTCGGCCAGCGTACGCGCGGTATTGGTGGCGACCGCCGAGTTGCAGCCATGCGCAATGTTGGCGAATGGCCCGCCATGGATGAGGCGGGGGTACCGCCTATGGTCTGGACGAGGTTGGGTTTGATCGCCTCCTTGAGCAGCAAGGCCATGGCACCGGCGGCCCCAGGTCGTCCACGGTGACCGGAGCGTTGTCGCGGGTATAGCCGATGGTCATGCGGCCGAGCCGGGCGCGCAAGTCCTCCAGCCCGGTGGCCAGGCAGAATACCGCCATGACCTCGGAAGCAGCGGTGATCTCGAAACCGGTTTCCCGCGGCATCCCGTCGGCCGGCCCACCAAGGCCGATGACCACGTTGCGCAGCGCCCGGTCGTTCATGTCCACGGCGCGTTTGAAGGTGATGCGCCGCGGATCAATGCCCAGGGAATTTCCCTGGTGCAGGTGGTTGTCGATCAGTGCCATCAACAGGTTGTTCGCGCTGGTGATGGCATGGAAATCCCCGGTGAAATGCAGGTTGATCTCATCCATCGGGAGCACCTGCGACTTGCCGCCGCCGGTGGCCCCACCCTTCATGCCGAAACTCGGGCCCACAGAGGGTTCACGCAGGGCGATCATGGTTTTCGTTCCCGCGGCGGCCAAGGCATCACCCAAGCCCACCACCATGGTGGATTTCCCTTCCCCCGCGGGTGTCGGGGACATGCCGCTGACCAGGACCACCTTTCCCAGACCGGAACCGCGAGCAGTCAGCAGGGCCGGGTCGATCTTGGCCTTGTACCTGCCGTAAGGCTCCACCGCAGTCTCCGGGATCCCGGCCGACCGGGCGATCTGCGAAATTGGCTTGAGCACCGCTCGCGAGGCAATGGCAAGATCACTCATGTCGGTTTCTGGCGTGGAAGTCATCGTGTGCCCCTATCTGGCTTCCTAGTCGGGGGAAAATGAACCCCAGGGTCCTTGGTTTTCCTCGATTCACCTTCAAGCTACCACTGAGGAGGTCGCGGGCGGTGGGATGTCCCGGCCAAATTCTCATCTACTGAGACCGCCGGACCATGGGCCGTGATTGGGAAAACCGGGGATTGCGTGTGGTTGGCGCTGAATCCCGGGGCCTTCTGATCCCGGTTGGCGCATGCCTGCGCCCATCCCCGCCCCCAGCGACTGCTCCGACCGGTGGAAGCGTCATCCCGAATGCAACGGCTTTTCAGGCAGACGCGTATCGTCGTTCCGGGCGGCCCACTCCCCCGTACTTCAGGTTCACCTGCACCAGCCCTTCCTCCGCCAAATACTCCAGGTACCGGCGAGCGCTGACCCGGGAAATGCCGAGTTGTTCTGCTGTTTCGGTGGCTGAGATCGGCTGCGGCGCCTGCTTGAGGATTTTCTCCACGAGCTCCAGCGTTTCGATGCTGCAGCCCTTGGGCAGTGGCCGGTGTTCCTGCCCCTTTCCCAATCCGAAGAGCCGATTGACGTCCTCCTGCTGCAGCTGCTGATCCGAGGTTTGCAGGGGCGCATAGGAGCTTCGGTAATGCTCAAGCCGTTCATTGAGATCGTCCCGGGAGAACGGCTTCATCAAGTAGTGCACGATTCCCCCGCGCAACGCCCTGCGGACCGTGTCCATTTCCCGGGCGGCGCTGATGACCAGTACGTCCAGGTCGGGTTTGATCGTTCGCAGCTGCTGCAGCAGATCCAGCCCATTGATGTCCGGCAGGTGGATGTCCAGTAGCACCAGTGCCGGGTTCAGTGATTCGACGGCCTTGACGGCCTCGGCCCCGTTATGCGCGACCCCCACCACGGCGAACCCGTCGATGCTGTTCACGAAGCCGGAGTGAACCTTGGCGACCATGAAATCGTCGTCGATCACCAGTACCTTGATCATCTGGCGTGCTGTCCTTTACTTTGCGAGTGTGGCGGTGAAGAGCGCACCGTTGTCGTTCCTGGCCATCACGCGCCCGCCGTGGCGCTGGCAGACCAGGCGGGCCAGCGCCAAGCCAAAACCGCGCCCTCCCGCGGCGTGGTGGTCCTTGGTCGAGAACCCCTGGGCGAAGATCTCCTCAATGACCCCGTCGTCAATTCCGGGGCCGTTATCCGCGACGGTGATGGCTATTTGGGAATCCGTGTCTTCGATGGTGATCTGGATGTGGGCGTCACGAATCTGGGTCACGGCCTCTATTGCATTATCCGTCAAGTTGCCAACCACCGTGGTCAGGTCGCGGGCCAGTGCGTCTTCGCACCGGCTGAGGCGGGATTCCTCGTTCAGTTCCAGCTGGATGCCACGTTCCGAGGCGACGCTGGCCTTGGCGATCAGCAGTGCTGCCACCGTGGGATCCTCAATCGAGGTCGACACGCTGTCGAACAACTGGCTGCGGCTGAGGCTGACCCCTTCAATGAAGCGCTCCACTTCCCCATATTCTTCGAGTTTGATGAGTCCGGAAATCGCATGCAGCTGGTTCGCGAACTCATGGGTTTGGGCGCGCAACATGTCGCTGGTGGCCTTGGTGTTACCCAATTCCTGTTCCAGGCGGCTTAGCTCCGTGCGGTCGCGGAACGTGGTCACCGATCCCAGATCCCGTTCCCCTCGGCTGATGGGCATGCGGTTGAAGACCAGAACCCGCTCCCCGATCAGGAACTGCCGGTCGGCTTCCTCCTGCTGGGTGAGAAGGGCACGGGTCACCTGCGGGGCGACGTTCAGCTCCTCCAATGTGCGCCCCACACAGTCTTCAGGCAGGCGCAGCAGTTCAATGGCCACATCGTTGGCAGGGTGATCCGGTGGTTGGGGGAAACCGAGATCACGCCCTCCTTCACCCCATGCAGCAGCGCCTCGCGATGTTCAAAGAGCTTGGTGATGTCCCGCGGCTCCATTCCCCTGGTCTGGTGCTTGACCTTTCGGGCCAGCAGGACTGAGCCTCCGGCTCCGAGCAGGATGCACACCAGCAGGGTGAACAGCACGCTGGGCGCGATCTCCCGGAGCAGCTCGGCGGTATTGGGGTAGCTTTGCCCGGCCCCCACGATCCCGATCAGCTTTCCCTCCTCGTTCAGCACCGGGATGTGGGCGATCAGTTCATGCTTCCCGTCATGGACGCGTTCTCCGCGCCACGCGCGGCCCTGGGTCACGGTGCTGTCCGGGGTGAGGATGGAGGAGTTGACTTCATCGGGGTAGCTGGAGGTGATGATCGTGCCCGCAGCGTCGGCGATGGCCACGAAATCCAGGCCCGAGATGCTGCGCGCGGACTCGGCCATGGCAGGCAGGGCCGAACCCATCTCCGGGGCCGCATCGGGCAGGAGCGCGCGCAGCAGGGGATTGGAAGCCAGGGATTCAGCCGCGGACAGGCTTCTGCGGGTTTCGGACTTCTCAAAATTGTTGGTCGCCTGATTCACCGATACGGCGATGACCCCGGTGAGAACGACCCCAATGATCAACAGCTGCATGATCAGGTACTGCCCGGCCAAAGTCAGTTGCCGACCGGGCTTTCGCCCCCTCGCGGCATTGGCCGTTTTCATGTGTCCCGTTCTCCTCTTGCCGCCATTGATGTTGCGGCGTTCTCCACCCTTTAGCGTACCGAAGCGACGCGAGATCGGGATCACATTTTTTGGTTACACAATGAACAATATTTACTCTGCTTACGCAAACGTGACGCGCGGCACCGCGGGCCATAGTGTCTAAAGCACTCGCCCAACAATGAAGGTAGTGAGGCACGAATCCGATGAAAACTTTCAAATCCCTGCGCAAGGTGGCCACCATTGCCGCCGCCGCGGCACTGGCACTGACCGCCACCGGCTGCGGTGTCACCTCCGAGAACTCGTCCGAAGCCAGTCGGCGGACAGTGGACCGGTGGCCGGACTGCGCATCATGGTTCCCAACACCGCCGGTGGCGGTTATGACACCACCGCCCGCGTGGCCGCCAAGGTCATGGATGAGGCGGACATTGCTTCGAACCCCGAGGTCTTCAACCTGGCTGGTGCCGGGGGCACAGTGGGGCTGGCCCGCCTAGTCAACGAAAAGGGCACCGGGGACCTGTCAATGCTGATGGGGCTGGGTGTGGTGGGCGCCAGCTACACCAATGAATCCGATGCGAAGCTGACCGAAACCACCCCGATTGCCAAGCTCATCGAGGAGCCGGGAGCGATCATGGTCTCCAAGGACTCCCCGTACAAGACCATCGACGATTTGGTTCAGGCCTGGAAGAAGGATCCGGGCAAGCTTTCGGTCGGCGGCGGCTCCTCTCCGGGCGGCCCAGACCACCTGCTGCCGATGCAGCTGGCCCAAGCCGTGGGCATTGACCCGAAGAAGGTGAACTTCGTGTCCTACGACGGCGGCGGGGATCTGCTGCCGGCCATCCTGGGCAACAAGCTGGCGTTCGCCGCCTCTGGTGCCGGTGAATACATGCAGCAGATCGAAGAGGGCTCGGTGCGCGTCCTGGCGACCAGCGGCGAAGATCGCCTGGAGGGCGTGGATGCCCCGACATTCAAGGAGTCCGGCATCGACCTGGTCTTCTCCAACTGGCGCGGTATTGTCGCCCCGCCGGAGATCTCGGACGCCGACAAGCAGAAGTGGATTGACGTCGTCACCAAGATGCACGACTCCGAGCAGTGGAAGGAAGCACTGGAGACCAACGGCTGGAGCGATGCGTTCATGACCGGTGAGGACTTCTCCAGCTTCCTGAGCGAACAGGATGAGCGCGTGGCCAACGTGCTCAAGACCCTGGGGCTGGCGTGAGCGAAGTAGCCACAACCAGGAAGAAGCGCGTCGAACTGCTGTTCGCCGCGTTTCTTCTCTTGGTGGGAATCCTGGTGTTCGTTGACGCGTCGCAGCTTCATGTGACGTATTCCCAGGCCGACGTGGTCGGGCCCAAGGCCCTGCCCTACGTGGTCTCGGTGATTCTGGTCCTCTCCGCCGTGGCGCTGGCCATCACCGTATGGCGCGGCAACCTCGCCCAGGGCGAGGAAGGCGAAGACGTGGACCTGAGCCAGCCCTCGGACTGGAAAACCCTGCTGCCGCTGATCGGGGTGTTCGTGGTGAACATCCTGCTGATCAACTGGGCCGGCTGGGTCATCTCCGGCACGCTGCTGTTCTTCGGTTCGGCTCTGTGCTGGGTGCCCGACGCTATGTCCTGACCCTGGTCATCTCCCTGGTCATGGCGCTGGGTTCCTTCTATGGTTTCTACCTCGGCCTGGGCATCAAGCTGCCGGCCGGGATCCTGTCGGGGGTGTTGTAGGTGGATACGCTCAGCCTCCTGATGGACGGCTTCGCCGCCGCCTTGACCCCCATCAACCTGCTGTTCGCGTTCGCCGGGGTCATCTTGGGCACCGCGGTCGGTGTACTTCCGGGCATCGGTCCGGCCATGGCAGTGGCGCTGCTGCTGCCGGTCACCTACGGATGGAGACCTCCAGTGCGCTGATCATGTTCGCCGGCATCTACTACGGCGGCATGTACGGCGGTTCAACCACCTCCATCCTGCTCAACACCCCCGGTGAATCCGCAACGGTGATCACCGCCATCGAGGGGCACAAGATGGCCAAGGCCGGCCGTGCCGCCCAGGCGCTGGCCACCGCAGCCATCGGCTCCTTCGTGGCCGGAACCATCGGCACCGCCCTGCTGGTGACGGTCGCCCCCTTCGTGGTGAAGTTCGCGGTGAGCCTGGGCGCCCCCAGCTACTTCGCGATCATGGTGCTGGCACTGATTACCGTGACCGCGGTCCTGGGTTCCTCCAAGATCCGAGGTTTTGCCTCCCTGGGCCTCGGCCTGGCCATCGGTTTGGTGGGCATGGACCCGGTCTCCGGGCAGAGCAGGCTCACCTTCGGCTTCGCGCCGCTGGTGGACGGGTTGGACATTGTGGTGGTCGCCGTCGCGATCTTCGCGATTGGCGAGGCCCTGTGGATTGCCGCGCACCTGCGCCGCACCCCTACCCGCACCATTCCGGTCGGCACCCCGTGGATGGGCAAGGAAGACTGGAAACGGTCCTGGAAGCCGTGGCTGCGCGGCACCGCGTACGGCTTCCCCTTTGGGGCCCTGCCCGCCGGCGGCGCCGAGGTGCCAACCTTCCTGTCCTACGTGACCGAGAAAAAGCTGTCCAAGCACCCCGAGGAGTTTGGCCACGGCGCCGATCGAGGG
>NZ_BAXF01000066.1:0-8658 GCF_001310435.1 Arthrobacter sp. JCM 19049
CCGGCGCCGGCGCGGTGCTCAGCTCCGAGTTGACCCGCTGCACCCAGCACACCGCACCCATGTTCTGGTAGACGGTGCGGGCCGCCGAGAGCTGGCGTTTGGCCTGTTCGGGGCGTTCGAAGCGCTTGAGACGCTGCCCGTAGCAGTGCCGTACCCGGGCCAGTTCCAGCAGGCTGTCGTCGGCCTGCCAGTTTTCCACCAGGGAAATGAACCGGGAGAGGGACACTTCCCCGGGCAGCGCAAGTGCCTGGCGCGGCGCATCACCTGGTGGGCGTGGCGGGTCTTGATCGTGGCCAGCAGCGACTGCACGGCGCGGAACTCCTGGGCGGCCTCCTCGCTCAGGCCCGCGCTGGCCAGGGCATCGATGAGGTTTGCAGCGGTGTCCACGTACTGTTCGGTAACGACCGGACCATAGGTTTCCAGCGCCCGGCGGAAGTAGGGGATCGCCTCTTCAGAGCGGCCGCGCACCAGGGAGAACAGACCCATGAATTCATTGACCCGCACCTCATGGACGGTGGTGATTTCCTCGCTGGTCAGGGACATCAGACGGGTAATGCACTTGGCCACCATGTCGGCCCGGTCCTTGATCATCCAGTACCAGGCGCACAGCAGGTCCGGCAACGGGCGCATCACCGAAGGTGAGCCCTTGATGTCCCAGTTTTCAATGGCCTTCAGCGCGTGGGGGACATCCCCGGCCCGGATGGAGAATTCAATGCCGTGCAGGTGGGCCAGGTGCACCGACATGGGGTGGTGGACGCCGGGACTGGAGGTGATCCGGCGGGTCACGTCCCGGGCCTTGCCGTGTTTGCCCACCGCGGACAGCGCCCGGGCCAGAGCGAGCAGCAGGTCGGTTTCCGCGCTGATGGCCGTAGAGCCGAGGGCCGCGTATTCGGCCAGTACCTTGGCGGTGTCCTGCAGGTGCCCGGCCAGCAGGATTTCTGCCTGCCGGTAGCGTTTGACGGCGAAACCGCTCGTGTTAGGCGATATCAGTGCCTTGGCCCGCTGCAGTGTCTGCTGCGCCGCGTCTAGATCAAGTTCGCTGCAGTGCCCCATGACCAGGGAGGAGAGGATCCGTGAACAGTGCATCGGGTAGTCCTGCTGGTGCGCCTCAACCAGCATTTCCAGGCTCTCCACGCTCAGGGGTGAACCGCGCACCAGGTTGATTTCGGTTTCCAGGGCCGCGACCTTCAGGTGCAGCTCGGTTTCGCTGGCCCAGTGCCGGGCCAGCTGCGTGTAGCGCAGCGCCACCACCGGCAGCTTGGCGCGCAGCAGCATGATTGACAGCTGCAGCAGCAGGTCCGGAAGGTCCTCCTCCTGGCTCATGAAGTGCATCGCCCACTCGGTGACCTCCACCGCGGCCTGGGTCAGCCCCTGCCCGGCCAGCTCAATGGCCGCCAGCACCAATTCACGCGGTGAGGTTTCCTGCTCGGGCAGGTGGCTGGCGTGGAAGGCCAACAACCCCGGCTGGGTGGTCAGCCCGTGGACCTGCTCATGAAGCTGCAGGCGTTCATCGGTGTCCAGCGACTGGTAGATCCGTGCGCGCAACAGCGGATTGCCGATCTTCACCAACGGGCCGTGCAGTTCCAGCTGGCCGGAGACCAGCAGCTCGGTGACATCCAGCGGGTGGACCGCCAGCTCCTCAAGCGCTTGACGTTCCATGACCGGGGCCAGGCTGGCAATCCGCAGCAGCCCCTGCTGGGACTCGCTCAGCCGCAGCTGGGACAGGCGCAGGAACGTGCCCGGGCTTTGGATGCTGCGGTGCGGCAGCACCAGCGGCCCGCTGCCGTCCAACTGACGTGATGAGAGGGTTTCCAGATGTTCCACCAACATGCCCGGCACGCCCTGGGCGGCGTTGACCGCCAGCTCCAGCACGGACTCGTCGATCGGGCGGTGCAGGTGCAGGCCCGCCACCTGGTACATGGAGCGGTCCCCAGCGCCGGCAGCGGGAAGCGGGAGAAGTTGGCGAACGGTTCGGGGGAGGGGCCCGAACCGATGGTCCCGACGAACCGGATGTGCGCCCCTTGCAGCTTGGTGGCCAGGAAACCAATGACCCGCTGGCTGTCCAGGTCCATCAAATCCAGGTCATCGATCATGATCACCGTGCGCGGCTGCAGCTGCTCCACCAGGATCCGCTGCACATGCAGGGCGACCTGGAAGCGGGCTGCGTCATCGCTGGGCGGTTCGCTCAGTAGCTCGAAGACCTTGGGTGGCAGGGTCAGTGGTGAGGTCGCCAGCAGGGCGACCAGGCCGGACAGTGGCCAGGTGGATTCCGAGGGGCTGGCCTGCAGCACCCGGTGTGGATGTTCTCCCAGGCGCTGCGAAAACTGTTCCAGGATCCAGGTCTTTCCCGAACCGCTGTGCCCCGAGACGATCATTGGCGGACAGTGGTTGCGGTTGACGCCGGTATGCAGCTTTTCCAGCAGCTTTTCGCGGTTATGCATCGGAAATCACCTCGGTTCCCCAACCGAAACGGCAGTTTCCAGGCGCGCGAAGGCATGGCAAATGCATCAATGTGTACTCCCCAAAGTACGAGTTGCGTGTCCTTGCGGACACGATGTGCGAGTGCCGCCACCCGAGCAGATCCCATTTTCTGTTCGGATGACGGTTGAAGTTTCACCATACATCGAAAATATTCATGTGGGGAAAACCCCACATGTTTTTCGCGTAAATGTTGCCTAACGCTGGCCAGTTTTTTCCTAAAGCCCTAATTTGGCTTTTAATCGCCTGTTGCCGCCGGGAATGCTTCCGGGCGGCAACTGGTGAAGGTGCTTTTGACATCCAGGAGAGGTCCTAGCTTTGGATCGGCTCCTCGTTCAGGGCACGGCGGGCCGGGCTGACCCACACGCCGGAGGAGGATTTGCCCAGCGCGCGGGCGAGCGAGCCCATGCACAGCCAGGCGTCCACGATGCGCAGGAACGGGAAGAACGGGAACATCAGCAGGTAGGAGGCCCGTCGGGTCATCAGCGCGGCGAAGAGGGTCAGCAGCAGATCCGGCAGCACCACCCCAGGAGCACGGCCCATGGGGCAGCACGCCGGCCAGCTGGTACATGGTCTGGCTGACCCCGCCTAGCATCTCAATGGCGAAGGTGACGCCCAGGTTCAGCAGCAGTGCCGGAACCACCAGCAGCAGCATCAGCGAACTGGTGACCAGTTCCATGACGAACAGGGCCTGCACAATCCAGAACTTGCCCCAGTGCAGGCCGTGGCGCTTGATGGTCTGCCAGTAGCCCAGGGTCCAGCGGCGCACCTGCTTGGTGTAGTCGCGAAGGTTGTCCGGGTCCTGGGTGTAGGCCACCGCGGCTGAAGGGTGGAAGGCGATGCGCCCCAGCTTCTTGGCGTGCACCTCGAAGGTCATGTTGAAGTCCTCGATGGTCAGCCCCTTGGCGGCGATGTCAATCTCCGGCAGGACCCGGGCCCGGTACATGCTGGCGAAGCCCGGAACGATGTTGACTACGTTGGCCTTGGGCATCGCCTGGCCGTACTTCATCAGCACCTGCACCACCTGGTACAGCCGTTCACGGTAGGCCACCAGCAGCTTGCCGATCAGGTGCGCGGGGCCGGGTCCAGCAGCGACTTGGCGCGCCCGGCCACCGCCACCACTTCCGGGTCGGCGAACTGCGGCAGGCCGGTCTCGAAGTAGTTCTCGGCCAGCTGGGTGTCGGCGTCCAGCAGCATCACCACCTCGAAGGCGGTGTCTAGGCCGAAGTGTTCCACCGCGGCCGCAAGCGCCCCGGCCTTGCCGCGGTTCGGGTTCAGCTCCAGCACGTTCGCGCCGTAGCTGCGCACCATTGCGGCGGTGCGGTCGGTGGAGCCGTCCGAGGCAACGAACACCTGCTCGGGCGGGAGCATCGCGCACACCGAGTCCAGTGTCTTGCCGATCACCAGCTCCTCGTTGTGCGCGGCGATCAGCACCGCCACCTGGGAGGTGTCCGGGTAGTCAAGTCCGGCGACCAGGTCCTGGCGTAGGCGCTTCAAAGATGGTTCACTGATCACCCGGGCCAGGCCGAACCCCGACCAGAGCAGGGTGCTGAGCCCAAAGATGAGTACCGCAAAAAGCAGCACGAAGATAGTAGCCGTCATGTAGTCCCCCATTGCGAATTTTGATGGCAACCATCAGGCTAGGCTGCCCGACACCGGCGGCGCAGCCTGTGGTGCATGGGGTTTCCTGCAGGGTTGGTGGGGGTGTGTGGGGTTTCCCACAGGGTGTGCGGTGCCGGTTGGCGCGACGGGGTCCGGGTTCGCCAGTGTTGTTCCTGGTGATGCACCGCAGCCCGCTTTTCCGAGCCACCCGGTTCACGAAACGGGCAGCGCAAACACCACACCGCCTTCGTCCCGGCTGGGGAGTCGGACAACGGCGGTACTGGGGGAGGATGCGCCGCATTGCTTCCGCTTGAATCGTGAACAACTCGCACATGGACGATCTAGCGTTCATGCACTACTCAATGTTTGGGGAACTAAATGAGTATCAAGGCAACAGTGCGCCCACAGGGCGCCCACCAGCTGCGCAATCCACTGAACGAGAACCCGCTGAAGAATCCCGGGCTGCAGGCCACTATCGCACCGGCGCCCACCTTCGACTTTGACGTGGCCATCGTGGGCCTGGGCTACGTTGGCCTGCCCACCGCCCTGGCCCAGCACGCCTCCGGCTCCCGGGTCCTTGGCTTTGACGTCTCCGCCGCCCGGCTGGATGCCATCAACGCCAGCGAGGTGGACCTGCTGCCCAGCGACCACACCCGCTGACCGCCGCCCTGGCCGATGAGCGCCTGGAACTGAGCACCGACCGGCCCAGCTGCGCCGGGCCCGGGCCATCGTGGTGTGCGTGCCCACCCCGATTGACGAGCACCAGGTGCCGAACCTGTCCATCCTGGCCGGCGCCAGCGCCATGGTCGTGGAGCACGCGGTCAAGGGCCAGCTGATCCTGATGACCTCCACCACCTACGCCGGCTGCACCCGGGACATGATCAGCGAGCCGCTGCTGGCCCGCGGCCTGGTCCCCGGCGTGGACGTGCAGGTGGCCTTCAGCCCCGAACGCATCAACCGGGGTTGCGGACTTCACCATCGAGGACACCCCGCGCGTGGTTGGCGGCGTGTCGGAAACCTGCCGTGAGGCGGCCGTGGAGCTGCTGGCCAGCTACACCGCCAAGGTGCACCGCACCAGCTCCATGGAGGTGGCCGAGATGACCAAGCTGCTGGAGAACACCTTCCGCGCCGTGAACATCGCCATGGTCAACGAATTCGCCGAGGCCTGCCGGGTGCTGGACCTGCCGGTGCAGGAGGTCGTGGACTCCGCGGCCACCAAGCCCTTCGGCTTCATGCCCTTCACCCCGGGCCGGGCGTGGGCGGGCACTGCATCCCGTGCGACCCGCACTACCTGCTGTGGCAGCTGCGCCGGCACAACATGAACCTGCCGGTGATCTCCTCGGCCATGTCCGGGATCGAACAGCGCCCGGCCCGCACCGCCGCACGCTGCGCCGAGGTGCTCTCCGCCCTGGGCAAGGGCATGAGCCAGGCCAAGATCCTGGTGGTGGGCCTGTCCTACAAGCCGGATGTGGCGGACCTGCGGGAAACCCCGGCCCTGAAGATCATGGAGCACCTGGTGCGCTCCGGTGCCCAGGTCGGCTACTACGACCACCACTTCAGCGCCCCGGTCCCGGTTTCCGGCACCGAGGTTCCGGCGATCACCGCCCCGCAGGCGTTCGACGCGGACCTGGTGCTGCTGCACACCCGCCACAAGGAGGCGGACCTGTCCTGGATTGGCCAGGACACCGTGGTGCTGGACGCCACCTACCGGGCCGAGGGCCTGGGCAACCGGGTGCTGCTCTAGGCCCACCCCACCGACCGCCGGAATTGTGGCGGCAGGCATGGTGCGAGCATGCCTGCCGTCCCCGGCCCACCTTCACACACCAACACCTGCACGAACCCTCAGCGCGTGCCGGGCCAGGCGCCCGGGCACCGGAGCGGCTCTCTTCGTGCCACACCGAACAATAAGGAACACACATCGATGCGTAGCGTTATCACCGGCGGAGCCGGTTTCATCGGCAGCCACCTGACCGACTACCTGCTGGCCGCGGGGGACGAGGTGGTGGTCTTTGACGACCTGTCCACCGGCAACCTGCAGAATCTGACCGAGGCGTTCAAGAACCCGAACTTCAACTTCGTTGAGGGCACCGTGCTGGACAAGGAGGCGGTCACCGAGGTCATCGCCGGCGCCGACCGGGTCTTCCACATGGCCGCCGCCGTGGGCGTGCAGCTGATCGTCGAGCAGCCGCTGACCAGCCTGCGCACCAACATCCACGGCACCGAGAACGTGCTGGACGCGGTCAAGGCCGCCGGGGCGAAGCTGCTGCTGGCCTCCACCTCCGAGGTGTACGGCAAGAACGCCTCCGATGCGCTGAGCGAATCCTCGGACCGCATCCTGGGCGATGCGCTGAAGTCGCGCTGGACCTACGCCGCCGCCAAGGGCATCGACGAGGCCTTCGCCCACGCCTACTGGAGCGAGTACGGGGTGCCGGTGACCATCGTGCGCCTGTTCAACACCGTCGGCCCGCGCCAGACCGGGCGCTACGGCATGGTCGTGCCGAACCTGATCGGCCAGGCCATCCAGGGCCTGCCGCTGACCGTGTTCGGTGACGGGGAGCAGACCCGCTGCTTCTCCTACGTCGGGGACGTGGTCCCGGCCCTGGTGGCCCTGCTGGAAAACCAGCGCTCCCACGGCCAGGCCTACAACCTGGGCGGCGCGCAGGAGATCTCCATCCGCGCCCTGGGCGAGAACATCATCGCCCGCCTGGAATCGGCCAGCGAAGTGCAGCTGGTGCCCTATGAGGAAGCCTACGGCCCAGGCTACGAGGACATGCGCCGCCGCGTGCCGGACAACACCAAGTCCCACGAGCTGATCGGCTTCATCCCGCAGACCACGGTGGAGCAGATCATCGACAAGGTTGCCGAGGACCTGCGTTCGCGTGAAGGCCTGGAAGCCCGCCTGATGGGCCGGCCCGGCGCGCTGCAGGGCGCTGCCGTCTAGCCCACCGCTATTCGCGTCGTCGAACTTGGCGGCAACTGCTCGGTTCGGCTCTCTTTGGGGGGAGAGCCGAACCGTTCGACTGCGCAACCTGAAGCAACACATCACAGATCTAGGGGGAAATGTGACTTTGATCCGCAAGGCCAAGATCGGTCTGGCGGCCCTGGCCGCCACCGCACTGCTGGCCGGCTGCGGCAACGCCGAGGCGCTGCTGCCGGGCAATACCAACCAGACGCTCGCCTCGGATGGTTCGCCCGAAGTGCTGCTGGGCACCGACCACGAGGCACCGGAGGCGGCACCGCGCCGGGACTTCAACAAGGACGCCACCGTGGTTTCGCTGACCTTTGATGACGGCAACGCCAGCCAGCTCACCGCGGTGAAGGCCATGGACGAGCTGGGGCTGAAGGGCACCTTCTACGTGAACACCTCGGTGCTGGAGACCGACGGGTACTACTCACTGGAACAGCTTGATGACATGGTCCGTGAAGGCCATGAAATCGGCGGGCACGCCCTGCAGCACCGCAACCTGAAGGAACAGAGCCTGGAGGAGGTGCAGCGCCAGGTCTGCTGGGACCGGCAGAACCTGCTCGAATGGGGCTACCAGGCCACGAACTTCGCCTATCCGGAGGCCGCGGCCTCCAAGGAGATCGAGAAGATCGCCGAGGAATGCGGCTACAACAGCGCCCGCGGGCTGGGTTCGCTGCGCTCGATCACCGGGTGCGACGAATGCGATGTGGTCGAGGACTTCGACCCGAAGAACCTGTTCTACACCAAGGTCCCGGCCATGGTGGAGTCCAACTGGACGCTGCAGGACCTCAAGGACCAGGTGACCACGGCCGAACAGGCCGGCGGCGGCTGGGTGCAGCTGACCTTCCACCACGTCTGCCCGGAAGTGTGCAACGACATCTCCATTGAGGCGGACATCTTCAAGGAATTCATCCGCTGGCTCAAGGACCGCGAACAGAGCACCGGCACCGTGGTGCGCACGGTCAACGACGTGATCGGCGGAGAACTGCAGCCGGCGGTGGCCCCGAAGATGAAGACCACCGAGCAGACGGGGAACCTGGTGGTGAACTCCTCCCTGGAGGAGGAGTCGGAACACGACCTGCTCAAGTGCTGGCAGATGGCCGGGTACGGGAACAACGCCGCCTCCGGCAGCGTGACCGGCAACGGCCCGAACGGCAGCCAGGCCCTGCGCCTGGAAATCAGCGAGTACACCGACGGGGACGCGAAGTTCCTGCAGCGCATGGACGCCGGGCAGTGCAGCCCGGAAGTTGTCCCCGGGCAGCGCTATGAACTGCGCAGCACCTACCAGGCGGACACCGACACCCAGTTCGTGGTCTACCTGCGTGATGAAACCGGTGAATGGGTGTACTGGAAGGCCTCGGAATGGTTTGCCCCGAACGAGTCGGGCACCCAGGCCAAGTGGGTCACCCCACAGATCCCGGAAGGGTTCACCGGAATGAGTTTTGGACTATCTCTCTTCAGCCAGGGCACGCTGCTGGTTGACGAGGTACAGATGTCGGTGAAAGCCGACTAGCCGGCGCCAGGAGCGCGCCACCCCCCAGCTGCCGTCCGGCAGTGGCCCGCAGGCGTCCGGGTGCGAAGCCGCCACGACATAGTCGGTCGTGGCGGCTTTC
>NZ_BAXF01000067.1:0-8645 GCF_001310435.1 Arthrobacter sp. JCM 19049
AACCGAGGCCGCCGCCGGCGGCGCCAACCCGGCCACCGGCCTGACGGGACATCGACTCACCCCAACCGCGCAGGCGCGGCAGCAGGTACTCCAGCTGTGCCAGTTCCACCTGGGCCTTGCCCTCGCGGGACTTGGCGTGTTGGGCGAAGATGTCCAGGATCAGTGCGGTGCGGTCAATGACCTTGACCTTGACGATGTCCTCCAGCGCACGGCGCTGGGAGGGCGCGATCTCCGCGTCCACGATCACGGTGTCCGCCCCGGTGTCGGCGACGATGCCGCGCAGTTCCTCGGCCTTGCCCGACCCCAGATAGGTGTTCGGGTCGACCTTCAGGCGGCGCTGCACGACCCCGTCCAGGACTTCCGAACCGGCGGTTTCGGCCAGCGCGGCCAGTTCGCGCAGCGAGTTCTCGGCCTCCTGGGCGGTCCCTTCGGACCAGACCCCGGCCAGCACCACGCGTTCCAGGCGCAGCTGGCGGTTTTCAACTTCGGTGACGTCTTCGAGTTCGGTGGACAACCCGGCTACGCGGCGCAGCGCGCGACGATCGGCCAGATCTTCCTGGAAGCCGTCGTATTCGGTATGCTCCTGGACGAAACTGTCCAGGGCAGTGGCGCGGTTGGCGAAGATGTCATCTTCGTCCTCGGCGGCGAACCGGTGCGTGGTCGGCGTCTGCTGCTTGTCGGCAGCCAGGATCCGGTCGATGGCAGCCTGGATCTGCTCGTCATCCATCGGCGAGTTGTTCTCGTTGGACTCGGTATTGGTCATGTTCCCCTTTGAAGTGCTGTACATTCCAGAATAGTGCTCGCTACCCCCGGTTGGCGATTGGCCACGGGGACGTTCGGTGTGATTCGACATGGTTGTCTTCCTTGCGCTGTTCGCTGCTGATTAATGATTCGAATCGGCAACACGCTGGAACAAGGGAATTTAAGATCCCTGGCAAACACTTCACCTTGAGAGCTGGGCAAGGAAGGGAAGCAGTCCAAAGAGAAAAACCCTGATGTCGTCCATGGAATCTCAACGCTGGGGGCATCAGAAATATGCCCGGGCTGTTAGCGGGATTCGCGGGTTACCGTACTGACGGTGTTAGACGAAAATCAGGATCATGCCAAAAATTCTACCAGTTGCCCGGTCCTGGCGATATTGCGTAGCGCACATCGTTTGTTGGCCGTGAACACTCCGGGATAATCTTCGGTGTATGAGCTCGGATCACTACTTCAGCGCCACACCCGCGTCCGCCGATGAACGGCGCACCATCACGGTCGAGCTCAACGGCCAGAAGTACCAGGTGCAAACCGCTTCGGGGACCTTCTCCCCCACTGGGCTGGACAAGGGCACCGCGGTGCTCTTGGAGCACGTGCCGGCCCCACGCGGCACCGTCCTGGACATCGGCTGTGGCTGGGGTCCGATTGCCATGACCGCGGCACTGCAGAACCCGGATTCGAAGGTTTACGGGGTTGAGGTCAATGAGCGCTCGATCGACTTGGCCCGGCTCAACGCCCAGGCGCTTGGACTGGAGAACCTGAGCATCAGCGACCCCGCCGGGATGGAGGATGACCTGCAATTCGACACCATCTGGTCCAACCCGCCGATCCGCATCGGCAAGGACGCGCTGCACGAGCTGCTGCTGAAGTGGCTGCCCCGGCTGGCTCCGGGCGGTGAAGCGTGGATGGTGGTCCAAAAGAACCTGGGCAGCGATTCACTGCAGAAGTGGCTGTTGGGGCAGCTGCCAACGGACTGGAGCATCACCCGCGAGACCAGTTCCAAGGGCTTCCGCATCCTGAAGGTCACCCGGCCGAACTAATCCGTGCCCGGGCCAAGCGCCGTTCAAAGGTGGCTGGTCTTGGCCAGCACGAAGCGCTGCCTGCCTAGTCGCGGGTCAATACTCCGCGCCCGACCAGGACCGCTGGGCCGCTGAGGATGACATCGTCGGTGCCGTCCTCGTTCTTGCGGAAAGCCACCCCCACTTGTCCGCCGGGGATGTTCACCACCCAGTCATCGATTACCGTGGTCGAGCCGGCCCAATAGCGGACCGCCGCCGCGGCGGCACAGGCTCCGGTGCCGCAGGAGAGCGTCTCCCCGACCCCGCGCTCGTGAACCCGCATGGTCACGGCCCCAATCCCCTCGGAGACCAACGGCTCGGCCGGCACCACGAATTCCACGTTCGTCCCGTGTTCGGGCACCGGATCCACGGCGGGCGCGACGCTCAGATCCAGGGCCGAGAGCTCCAGCATCTCGGCCAGGGCCACCACGGTGTGCGGATTGCCCATGGTGATGGACAAGGCCGGGCGTCCCTGCTCCCAGCCGTGGGCTCGCACCAGGCTGTCCAGCGCGTTGTCGGTGGCCTGTTCGGAATGGATCAGCCCCAGGGACCCAGGTTGACCGCATACCCGTCCTCCAGCCGGGTCACCTGCTTCACCCCGGCACGGCTGCCAATCTGTAGGGTGCTGCCCACCGGCAGGTCCACCAGCTGCTCCTGGATCAGGAAATGCACGAACAGGCGCACCCCGTTGCCGCACATTTCCGCGATGGACCCGTCGGCGTTGCGGTAGTCCATGAACCAGTATGCGTCGGGCTGTGCCTCCACCTGGTAGGCGTACTCCTCCACGGCTGCGGTGGGCACGGCACGGATGACCCCGTCACCGCCGAGCCCGAAGTGCCGGTCGGCCAGCGCGGCCACGTGCTCGGCCTGCAGCACCAGCTGGTCCTGGGGGTCGGAGATCAGCACGAAGTCGTTGCCGGTGGCGTGGCCCTTGGCATAGGACAGACCGGTGAGCTGATCAAGTGCATGAGCCATGGGGGTGTCCTTTGCTGGCGGTGGTTTCGCTAGTGCGCGGCGGCGTCGCTGGAGACAAGTTCCAGCGCCCGCTCTATGGTTCCATCCTCGGTGGGGTCCAGCCAAGTAACCCGGTCATCTGCCGAAAACCAGGTAATCTGGCGGCGGGCGAACTTGCGCGTGGCCACGATGGTGGTGTCGATGGCCTGCTCGCGGGTGAGCTTCCCATCGATCAGGTCAATATACTGCTGGTAGCCGATGGCCCGGGACGCGGTTTTCCCCTCACGCAGCCCCCGATCAAGCAGGCCACGCACCTCATCTTCCAGGCCCTGTGTATCCATGTGGTGCACCCGGGCGGCCAGACGTTGATGCAGTGCCGGCCGGTCCAGGTTCAACCCGATTTGGACGGCTGGCTGGAAGTACTGGCGGTGGGCATATAGGAGCTGAACGCACGCCCGGAGATCTCATGGACCTCCACGGCGCGGATGGCGCGGCGCAGGTCCAGGTTCCGGGCCGCCGAAACCGGGTCTACCGCGGCCAGGTGCGCGCGCAGCGGCGCTTCACCTTCGTGATCCACCTGCTCTTCCAGGCGCCGGCGCACTTGCGGATCGGTGGGCGGGAAGTCGATGACATCCAGTGCCGCACGCACATAGAGCCCGGAGCCGCCGACCATGACCGGCACCCGGCCGCGGGAACGGATCTGCTCAAAGCGGATGCGCGCCTGTTCCTGGAAGCGGGCCACCGATGCCTCCTCGGTGATGTCCATGATGTCCAGCAGGTGGTGTTCGATGCCGCCGCGCTCCCCCAGTGGCAGCTTGGCGGTGCCGATGTCCATCCCACGGTAGAACTGCAGGGCGTCGGAGTTGACGATCTCCCCGCCCAGCTGTTGGGCCAGGGCGATCGCCAGATCCGATTTTCCGGTGCCGGTGGATCCGACGACCGCGATCACCGGCAGGTGTGCTGCATCCACGTCCCGGCTACTTGCGCACCATCAGGGTGGGCATGCCCAGGCTGGTCTTGCCCGGGGTGCTGTTGCCGCCGGAGGCCGGCACCCCGCAGCTTTCGGCCTGGGCGCGGTCCCATGCGTCCCCGGCCCGTGAACGGCGCAGCGAGTACTGCTCCAAGCTGGGGTCGGAGATCAGGTGGAATGCGGCGGCTCGGTGATCGGCAGGTCACCAAGTCCCCCGGGCGCGGCTCTGGGCACCTTCGGGCACCGAGAAGTGCACCAGGCGCTGGTCCTGGGAACGCCCGGCCAGGCGGTGAGTTTCCTCGGACTTGCGCCCGGACTGTTCGGTGACCAGTACCTCCACGGTGCGGCCCAGTTGCTTGGCGTTCTCTTCCTTGGCGATGCGGTCCTGCAACGCGGTCAAACGTTCGAAGCGTTCCTGGACGACGGCCTTGGGCAGCTGCTCCTCCATGGTGGCCGCAGGGGTGCCCGGGCGCGGCGAGTACTGGAAGGTGAACGCGGAGGAGAACCGGGAGGCTTCGACCACATCCAGGGTGGCCTGGAAATCCTCTTCGGTTTCGCCGGGGAAACGACGATGATGTCGGTGGTGATCGCCGCGTGCGGGATCCGCTCGCGCACCTTGTCCAGGATGCCCAGGAATTTCTTGGAGCGGTACGAACGGCGCATGTCCTTCAGCACCTTGTCCGAACCGGACTGCAGCGGCATGTGCAGCTGGGGCATGACGTTCGGGGTTTCGGCCATGGCTCGATGACGTCATCGGTGAATGCGGCCGGGTGCGGGCTGGTGAAGCGCACGCGTTCCAGGCCCTCAATCTCACCGCAGGCGCGCAGCAGCTTGCCGAAGGCCAGCCGGTCCCCGAACTCCACACCGTAGGAGTTCACGTTCTGGCCCAGCAGGGTCACCTCGATGGCGCCGTCGGCGACCAGGGCCTTGATTTCGGCCAGGATCTCCCCGGGACGGCGGTCGCGTTCCTTGCCGCGCAGGGAGGGAACAATGCAGAAGGTGCAGGTGTTGTTGCATCCCACGGAGATTGACACCCATCCGGCATACACGGATTCGCGGCGGGTGGGCAATGTGGAGGGGAAGACGTCCAGGGTCTCCAGGATCTCCAGCTCGGCCTTCTTGTTATGGCGTGAGCGAGCCAGCAGGGTCGGCAGTGAGCCGATGTTGTGGGTTCCGAAAACCACGTCCACCCAAGGCGCCTTCTTCAGGATGGTGTCCCGGTCCTTCTGGGCCAGGCAGCCGCCGACGGCGATCTGCATATTCGGGCGTTCGCGTTTCAGCGGGGCGAGGCGCCCCAGGTTGCCGTAGAGCTTGTTGTCCGCGTTTTCGCGCACGGCACAGGTGTTGAAGACGATCACGTCGGCCACGTCATCGACCTGCTCGTCGGGTTTGCGGCTCAACCCGGCATCCTCGAGCAGGCCGGAGAGCCGCTCGGAATCGTGCACGTTCATCTGACAACCGAAAGTGCGCACCTCATAGGTGCGGGGCAGGTTTTCGTCGTCAATCGGGGTCAGGGTTGCTTGCTCAGTCACCATTCAAGGTTACCGAATCTTACCGGTCCGGACATCTTAGCCTTGGCTGTTCTGAGCGCCGGCTAAGACGTCGGCAGCCGTCGGGGGCCGCGGCTGCGTATCCGCGCGTCGGCCCTAGTGTTCGCCGAAGCGGGCGTCCCATTCCTCACGCGCGACGCGGAAGGCCATGGATCCGTTGTAGCCCTTGCGCCCAAGCATCCCCACCAGTCGACGCAGTGCCTTTTCGCGGTCTACCCCCATGGATGCCGGACGCAGTTTGGTCCGGGCCAATTCGCGGGCCCGCTCTTCCTCGTCCGCGTCATCCACTTGCTCCAGGGCCATCTGGGCGATTTCGTCATCGACTCCCTTGGACCGCAGTTCATGCTTCAGCGCCTGGCGGGCCAGCCCCCGGGTTCGGGTGCGGGCACGGACCCAGCGTCGGCGAACTTCTGGTCATCCACCAGGTCGACCTCGATGAAGCGTTCGATGACCTCATCGGCGATGGCCTCGGGACACTCCTTGTCCAGCAGCTTGTCCTTCAGCTGTTTCGCAGACTTGTCGCTGGCGGTCAGCTGGCGCAGCAGGATGGCGCGCGCCTTCTCCCGCCATTGGTCATCGCTGAGTTCTTCGGGTTCTTCGGTTTCCCGCTGTGCCTTGGGCAGGCGCTTGGCGGAGCGCTTCTTTTTTTCGGCCTTCCGCGCCGGAGCGGGTGATTGCATGATCCGCTCCATGGAGGCACGCAACTCCTCCACCGTGGCTGGCGAACCGTCCTCGGCACCTGCCAATTGCGCGGATGCGAGTGGACCGGACGTCGCGGTGGAAGGTGTGCCTGCGGAGCATCCGCCGCGGCACCCGCCGCAACCGAATCGTCGTCTACGGCCTGCTCGTCGGGGTCGGGTCTGGCCCAGTCGGGCATCTCCTGCGGGTCACCGAAGAACTCATCGGATACGCGCTCGGCGCCGTACCCGGAAGAGTTTCCGGGCACGGCGCCGCGTTTCTTACGTGGGGGCACTGCTACTTACTCGCCTTCGACGACGCGCAGGCCTTCGGTGTCCTCGCCCTCGGCCTCTGGCATTTCCACAATGCCCAGCTTCTGCTTGATCTGCAGTTCCAGCTCATTGGCCAGATCCGGGTTGTCACGCAGGAAGCGGCGGGCGTTCTCCTTGCCCTGCCCCAGCTGGTCGCCGTCATAGGTGAACCAGGCACCGGACTTCTTGACCAGCCCGTGCTCCACGCCCATGTCGATGAGGCTGCCTTCACGGGAAATACCCACACCGTAGAGGATGTCGAACTCGGCCTGCTTGAACGGCGGGGCCATCTTGTTCTTCACGATCTTCACGCGGGTACGGTTGCCGACGGGGTTGGCGCCTTCCTTCAGCGTCTCAATGCGGCGGATGTCCATGCGCACCGAGGCGTAGAACTTCAGCGCCTTACCACCGGTGGTGGTTTCCGGGCTGCCGAAGAACACACCGATCTTTTCGCGCAGCTGGTTGATGAAGATGGCGGTCGTCTTCGAGGCGGAAAGGCGACCGGTGATCTTGCGCAGGGCCTGGGACATCAGGCGTGCCTGCAGACCCACGTGGCTGTCGCCCATTTCGCCTTCGATTTCAGCACGCGGCACCAGGGCGGCCACCGAGTCGATGACGATGATGTCCAGGGCGCCGGAGCGACCAGCATGTCCATGATTTCCAGGGCCTGTTCACCGGTGTCCGGCTGGGAGACCAGCAGGCGTCGGTGTCCACGCCCAGCTTCTTGGCGTATTCGGGATCCAGGGCGTGCTCGGCGTCGATGAACGCCGCGATGCCGCCAGCCGCTGCGCGCTGGCTACGGCGTGCAGGGCCACGGTGGTCTTACCCGAGGATTCCGGGCCGTAGACCTCCACCACGCGTCCGCGCGGCAGTCCGCCAATGCCCAGGGCCACGTCCAAGGCGACCGAACCGGTGGGAATGGCTTCGATGGGCGCGCGAGTGTCATCGCCCAAACGCATGACCGAGCCCTTGCCGAATTGCTTGTCAATCTGGCCGAGGACTGATTCGAGCGCCTTTTCCCGATCATTTTTTGCTGCCATGGTTCACCTTTAAGTCGTCGTGGCTACCTGGGTATGCCTATCGATATTTGTCTTACTGCTCTCCACAGTAGGACTGCGCTCCGACACTTTGGACTCGATGACGCCAAGTGTGGAGAAGTTTTGTGTTTTTCTGCGCTTGCGCGTGTGTACGAAAACAACGGTATCCGAACACGTGTTCGAAATCAAAGCTTCTGCCTTCGAACACGCCGGGAAGTTTATTCCTTGATTTCGATGTCCGGGCCCAGCCAACGGTCCGTCGGCACTTCCTGTATGCGGCAGACTGCTTCCCACACTGTTTTCGGTCGATTCCGCGCTCCAGCGCCTGGGAGGCGTTCAGACTACCCAGCTCGGTGAGCGCCAACGAGCCGGCCAACACCCGGGAGTACCGGGGACCGAACTCATGCTCCATGTTTCGCCAAAAATCGCTTAATCGCACGTAGTTATTCTCCCACGAAATACCAGCAGGACCCCCGCCCAAGGCGAAGGTCCTGCCGGTGTTTTAGAAGTTTGAAATGTCGGGATGTTGATTAGTTGGATGCCGAAGCCAGCGGCTTGTTGAAACGCTCCGGAAGATCGGTGGCGAATTCGCTGGACAGCTCGGAGGGGATGGTGTCCGGGATGGTGATGCCTTCGGCCAGTGCGATGCGTTCGGAAACCTCGCGCAGCATCAGTGACAGTGGCACCTCCAGGGCGATGCAGATCGAGGACAGCAGTTCGCTGGAAGCCTCCTTCTGACCGCGTTCGACTTCCGAAAGGTAGCCGAGGGACACACGGGCACTATGGGAGACCTCGCGTAGAGTGCGGCCCTGACGCTGACGGACGTCGCGTAGGACATCACCGATTTCGTGACGGAGTACTACCATTTTGTGCTCCTCCTTCTCGTGCTGGACCTCGGCTGGTTGGCCCATGTCGCGCCAACGGACAACTCCATTGACTGTGACGGGTTGCTTAACCATGTGTGTTGCCTTTGCTCCTGGGTCCTAAATTCGGGTCTGAGACCCGGCCGAGATACCCTCGGCCGTTGTCTGTTTCAACGGTGCCACCGGGTCTTTTGTTCCCGGTACCCTTACCCTAATCAATACTTTGCGACGAACGCCACATCACCAGCCAATTAACGGGAACTGTTGCGATATGTGTTGCCGCTTCTAATTATTTCGAGCCAGCCTGTGAATTTTCTTGGCCGAGCATGGCAACTAGCTGTTGCAGCGCGGCCATGGTGCTCTGCTCCCGGATCCGTTGCCGGCTGCCGACGAGTGGTGGAGCACCGACCCGGCCTGCGTAGCGGTGGCCCAGCCGATGTAGACGGTGCCCACGGCCTTGCCGTC
>NZ_BAXF01000068.1:0-8494 GCF_001310435.1 Arthrobacter sp. JCM 19049
CGGCTGGGGCCGGGGGTGCCTCGTCCGCCGGCGGGGCCAGATGCTGCGGTTCGTGATCCGGCTCGATGTCGCCGGCTGCTTGTTCCACCGGTTCGGGACCCGGGTCCTCGGATTTGTGTTTCGGACCGACCGGTTCATCGCCGTCGGCGGCAGCGTCCACCTCGATGTGCTCGGTGTCCTCGTGCTCGCCCAGCAGGGCATCAATGGCCACCGTCTGCTCCGCATCCTGGTTCTGCCCGGCCTGTTCGTGCACGGCATGCTCGCCGACGTCGGCGTCGTCCTGCGCATGTGCCGAATCGTGCGGAAGGTGCATCTGCGGTTCGACATCCTGCTCACCCATGAAGAACACCGGGCCATGCCAGTCATCGGGGACCCGGGAGACCACGGCCACCACCGCCGGCTTGCGGCGGGACTGGGCCATGGCCTCCAGCAGGTCCAGCCAGCTGGAGTCCTCCAGACGGTGGCGGTCGGGAGAGTCGAAGACCGACAAGCGCACCTGGTGGTACTCCTCGCTCAGCCGCGCCATGATGTCCAGGCGGGTCAGCGGATCGAGGGCATCCACCATTCGCTGGCCACCTCGGAAAAGCCGTGCTGGTTCAGCCAGGAGTCAATTCCGCGCTTGCGCCAGATCGGCACCGGCACCAGGGAGAGGTCCTCGGCCACCAGGTCGCGCACCTTCAGGTGGGGTTCCGGGGCGTTGATTTCCGGTGAGTCCACCAGCGCGCTGTGCTTGCGCAACAGCTTCAGGCTGTCCTGGCCTTCCCAGCTAGCCGTGCCGGAGCTGGGCTTCATGCGTCCGGAGAGCACCAGGCTCAGTGCGGTGCGTGAGAGCGCCGGTTCGGCGACTACCAAGACCACCTCTCCGCGCTCTACTCGCACGGTGGTTGGAGGGCAGATGACGCCGTGGCGACCGTCCACGGAAACAGAGTCAGCAAAAAGCATGAAACAAGACTAATTGAACTGACCGGTCAGTTCAATTAGCAAGGCTGTTTTCTCACTCACACGCAGGAGTTTCACAGGTCATGCCGGTGATGCGGTCAGCTTCCGCGGCTACGGCACTACGTCCGAACGCGGGCCCTTAGCTATCGGACAGCAGCTCTTGGCTCCGAGTGTACTGGTAGCCAAACTCGGTGGCTACCGATTCCAGGGTCAGCTTTCCGTCGTGGGTGTTCAGGCCGTTGGTCAGGCCCTCGTCTTCCCGCATGGCCTGCGCCCAGCCCTTGTTCGCGATGCGCAGGGCGTAGCAGGGTTGCGTTGGTCAGGGCCGCCGTCGACGTCTGCGGCACGGCGCCGGGCATGTTGCCCACGCAGTAATACAGTGCATCGTGGACCTTGAAGGTCGGATCGTCATGCGTGGTGGGCCGCGAGCCTTCGAAGCAGCCGCCTGATCAATCGCGATATCCACCAGCACCGAGCCCGGACGCATCCGCTGAACCATGTCCAGGGTCACCAGCTTCGGTGCTGCGGCTCCGGGGATCAGCACCGAGCCAATCACCAGGTCCGCATCGGCGACCTGCTCGGCGATGGCCAGCTTGGTGGACGCGAGGGTCTTGACGCGTCCGGCGTGGGCGGTGTCGATTTCCTTGAGCCGGGCCAGGTTCACGTCAATGACGGTGACGTCGGCGCCAAGTCCGGCACTGGCCACCGCGGCGTTCTCGCCGGCCACGCCACCACCGATGACCACGACCTTGGCCGGGCGGGTGCCGGGCACCCCGCCCATGAGGATCCCGGAACCGCCCGATGGATGCAATAGGGTGACGGAACCGATCTGGGCCGCCAGCCGCCCGGCGACTTCGCTCATCGGCGCCAACAACGGCAGCGTCCGACCCCGGGTGACCGTTTCATAGGCGACCGCGGTGGTTCCCGCGGTGAGCAAGGCGTCGGTGCATTCCCGGGAGGCGGCCAAGTGCAGGTAGGTGAAAAGGACCTGGTTCTCGCGCAGCAGCGGGTATTCGCTGGGCGTTGGCTCCTTAACCTTGAGCACCAGTTCTCCGGCCTCGAAGGCCGCAGCCGCATCTGGAACCAGGCGGGCGCCGGCCTGGCTGTACTGCTCGTCGCTGATGCCCGAGCCGATGCCCGCCTGGGTTTCGATGACCACTTCGTGGCCGTGGGCAACGAATTCGGCAACGCCGGCCGGGGTGATCGCCACCCGGTGCTCGTTGTTCTTTGATTCCTTGGGCACGGCAATGATCATGGAACGTTCCTCCTTGGCGGCGAGCAGTCAAGCCCTGAAGTGTTAATCCTCCACGATACGTTCGGGCTCTGAAGTGTGCTCGAAGATGACGCAACAAAGAAGAGAACAGCTTCAGATGGCTCTGGGGCATGACCGCCCCTTGGTTCCGCGAATGCGGAGGCGGTACCAAGCGCCAATGCCTGAATGGAATAAGGGGATCAAAGCCAGTCGGACAAGCGCTCCCGGTCGGAGCGGCAGCGGGGAGCAGGGGAGTTAGGTTAAAAGCAAGAATCCCGGGAGCTTGAAAGCTTCCCGGGATTCTTGAACCTGTGCGCCCAAAGGGATTCGAACCCCTGACCTTCTGTTCCGTAGACAGACGCTCTATCCAGCTGAGCTATGGGCGCTTATTGAGTTGTTGTCGTCGTGACGATTGAATAACTATACACGGGCGAAGGCGGGCTCGCGAACCGGAACGGTTCAAAGTGCCGCGATTCACTTCCACGTCCTCCAGTCCAGTGCGTGGGCCCGGGTGCTTGGCGCGAGAAAGATGTGACAGGATCCGACGGGGCGGAGCGAGGGCGCCCGGGTGGCTGGGCCGGGGTGGGCCTCCTTGGAAGCTGAGAACGGGAACAAAAAATCCCGGAACTCGCCGTTGCGATGTTCCGGGATTTGCTGGTGCGCCCAAAGGGATTCGAACCCCTGACCTTCTGTTCCGTAGACAGACGCTCTATCCAGCTGAGCTATGGGCGCGTATTCTTTTATTTGGCCCGCAGGTGCGAACCTCGAATAACTATACAGGCCAACCGCCCGGCCTCCAAATTGGCTCGGCGGGGCGCCGGTATCTCGGTTTTTTACTTTTATTGAGGACCGAAAAAGGGTACCGGTCTACGTGACCTTCGTCACAGTAAAAGCTGGTTGGTGCACCAGTCTTCCCCGAATTCACGGTGTTTTTATTCTAACGATGTTGACCATCCCCGGATTCTGCGGCTTGGGTCACAAGCGGCCGAAAACGTTGACCCCCTAGCCTTGAACTATTGCAAGTTCAGCCCAATGGAGGGAATGGATAATGAGCACCAGCTCCGATCAGAACGTACTCGATGCAGCACCGACCACCCACGCGAAGTTGGCGGCTTGGGTTGAGGAGGTTGCGGCACTGACGAAGCCTGATCATATCTATTGGGTTGATGGCTCCCAGGAGGAGAACGACCGCCTGTGCGGCGAGCTGGTTGAAGCCGGCACCCTGGTCAAGCTCACCGACCCGAACTTCCCGAACTCCTACGCGGCCTTCTCCGACCCGGCCGACGTGGCCCGCGTCGAGGAGCGCACCTTCATCTGCTCCGAAAAGGAGGAGGACTCGGGCTTCACCAACAACTGGGAAGACCCGAAGGTCATGAAGGAGCGCCTGACCGGACTGTTCGATGGCGCCATGCGTGGACGCACCATGTACGTCATCCCGTTCGTCATGGGACCGCTGAATGCCGAGCAGCCTGCTTACGGTGTGGAAATCACCGACTCGGCTACGTGGTCGCCTCAATGCGCATCATGCCAAGATCGGCGATGAGGTCCTGCGCAAGATGGAAGCCGAGGACGCCTTCTTCGTTCCGGCCATGCACACCGTCGGTGCCCCGCTGGAGCCGGGACAGAAGGACGTGGCCTGGCCGTGCAACGAGGAGAAGTGGATCGTGCACTTCCCCGAGGAGCGCTCCATCTGGTCCTACGGTTCGGGCTACGGCGGCAACGCGCTGCTGGGCAAGAAGTGCTACTCGCTGCGCATCGCCTCGGCGATGGCCCGCGACGAAGGCTGGCTGGCCGAGCACATGCTGATCCTGAAGCTGACCAGCCCGCAGGGCAAGTCCTACAACATCGCTGCCGCCTTCCCCTCGGCCTGCGGCAAGACCAACCTCGCGCTGCTGGATCCGACCATCGACGCTGGAAGGCCGAAACCCTGGGCGATGACATCAACTGGATGCGTCCGGGCAAGAACGGTGAACTGCGCGGCGTGAATCCGGAGTACGGCCTGTTCGGCGTCGCCCCGGGCACCGGCTGGTCCACCAACCCGAACGCCATGCGCGCCATCACCAAGGGCAACTCGATCTTCACCAACGTCGCGCTGACCGATGAGGGCGGCGTGTGGTGGGAAGGCATGACCGACGAGGCCCCAGCCCACCTGATCGACTGGAAGGGCAATGACTGGACCCCGGATTCCGGGCGCAAGGCCGCCCACCCGAACTCCCGCTTCTGCACCCCGATCGACCAGGTCGATATGCTCGCCGAGGAATACTACTCCCCGGACGGCGTGAAGATCGATGCGATCCTCTTCGGCGGCCGCCGCAAGACCACCATCCCGCTGGTGACCGAGGCCCGCACCTGGACCAACGGCATCTTCATGGCTCGACCCTCTCCTCGGAGACCACCGCCGCCGCCTCCGGGGCCACCGGCGTGGTGCGCCGCGATCCCATGGCGATGCTGCCGTTCATCGGCTACAACGCCGGTGACTACCTGAACCACTGGGACCGCATCTCGCAGAAGCTGAACCCGGAACAGATGCCCAAGATCTTCCTGGTCAACTGGTTCCGCCGCACCGCCGAGGGTGGCTTCGCGTGGCCCGGCTTCGGGGACAACTCCCGCGTGCTGAAGTGGGTCATCGAGCGCATCGAGGGCACCGCCGAGGCCAAGGAAACCGCCGTGGGCTACGTGCCAACCGGTGATTCCCTGGACCTGACCGGCCTGGAAGGCTTCACCTCGGATGACGTGGAGGTCGCCGTGAAGGTTGACACCCAGGAATGGCTCGAGGAAGTCGAGAGCATCGAGGAATGGTACGCCAAGTTCGGTGAGGCACTGCCGGACTCGCTGCGCGCCGAACTTGACGGCCTGAAGGAGCGCCTGAGCGCCTAATCCGGCTCCCGGACAAAACACCTACCCTGCGGAAGAATCATTGATTCCGCGGGGTAGGTGTTTTAAGCGCTCATCCACCGGCAAGTTCCCGGGGCGCCAAGTTCCCGGGGAGCACAAGCCCGGGCCGGAAAGAGGGCAGGGAGCTAGCCCCGGCGGGGGCGATGCCGCGCGTCGGCGGTGGACCAGTAGGCGCCCAGCGCCAGGAGCAGCCCAACCAGTGCGGTCACCGAGAACGCGACCGGGGAATCTTCCCCGCCCAGCCCCACCAGCGGGCTGACCAGTGCGCCGGCCAGGAACTGTGCGCAACCCAGCGCAGCCGAACCGCTGCCCGAGGTGCGTCGCACCTCCTCCAAGGCCAGGCCGGTGGTGTTGCCCATGACCAGGCCAACGGGAGCCACCATAAAGAAGATCACCACCGCCAGGATGGGGGAGCGCACCCCGGAAAACACCAGGGTGAGCATCACCAGGCTGGAAACCAGCAGGATCACCAGGGCCACCCCCACGGTGCGGCGCAAGGGGACCCGCAGCGCCAACCGGGCGGAGATCAGGCCGGAAAGAATCAGGCCCAGGGAA
Organism: Arthrobacter sp. JCM 19049; assembly: GCF_001310435.1. NCBI lineage: Bacteria > Bacillati > Actinomycetota > Actinomycetes > Micrococcales > Micrococcaceae > Arthrobacter > Arthrobacter sp. JCM 19049. The sequence continues at coordinate 5,642 of NZ_BAXF01000068.1, forward strand.
TTGACACCAAAGCACAGGCATAACCGGTGGGGCTGAATCCCATGACGTTCTGGTAGAGGAACGGGGAAGCCGAAATGTAGGCCATCATCGCTCCGAAAGTCGCCGCGAACTGGACCATGTAGCCCACGAACCGGCGCTGGGTCAGCACCGTCCCCAATGGCCCGAACAGTGCCCCGGTGGAACGGGCCGCGGCCGGGTGGGTTTCACGCACCACCGCAAACGAGCCCAGGGCCATAAGCCCCGCCGCCCCGGCCAGCACCCACAGCACCGCGCGCCAGCCCCCGGCATGGCTACCGCGGCACCCAGGATCGGGCGACCGCCGGAGCGACACCGCCGATGGTCATCAGGATCGAAAAGATGCGTGCGGTGCGCGGCCCGGAGGTGACGTCGGAAACGATGGCCTTGGAAATCACCAGGCCCGCCGCAGCACCCACGCCCTGGATGCCGCGTGCGGCAATGAGCATGGGCAGGCTCGGGGCCAGCGCGGCACCGATCGAGGCCAGCACGAACAACAGCGTTCCGTAGCGCAGCGGAATGGTCCGTCCCCAGCGGTCGGAGAACGCGCCCCACAGCAGCTGCCCCAGCGCCATCCCGATCAGGAAGGTGGTCAGCGTCAGCTGCACCCCCGAGGCGGTGGTGGAGAACTCGTCCTGCATTGCCGGGAAAGAGGGCAGGTACATGTCCGTGGCCAGCGGCCCGGTTGTGCCCAACAGCACGATCACCATAAACAGGGCAGCGGTCAGCCGGGAGGCGGAGGGGGAAGATGACATATCTGCCATTCTAAATGTGGCCCTGGTCGGGGACCGCGGCCGGCCTGGCAGGTTACGAAGCGCCCGTTCGGGCACCCACGGGGTAACCGGAAGCCGGGGGATTGGAGGCCGTGGCGTCGGGGCCCTCCAACCAGGCCACGCACGCCCCGGCCAGCGCAACCAGCTCGATGCCCGCCAGCGCCACCGGCGACAGGGCCTGATCCAGCAGCAGCCACCCGATCAGCGTGCCCATGGCCGGGTCAATGGCGAACAGGGTGCCAATCACACGGGCCGAGGAAATCCGGGCCGCCAGGGTGTCCACCGCGTAGGGGATGGCCACCCCGATCAGCGCGCTGAGCGCCAGCATCATCACTGTCCCCCGGAGACCTCCGCCACCCGTGGAACCCCGAAGGGCAGGCTGACCAGCGCCGCAACCGTGACTGACAGGGCCAGGGAGGAAATCGACTCCGAATCCTGTTTGCCGACCTTCTCCGCCAGCAGCGTATACAGGGCAAAGCACAGTCCGGCACCCAGACCGAAGGCGAAGCCCAGCAGATCGAAATAGCCGCCGGGCCCGGCTATCAGGATCACGCCGGCCAGGGCCAGCAATGCCCACAGGGCCTCGCGCACGCGCCGACTGAGCACCAACGCCACAATGGCCGGACCCAGGAAATCAAGGGTCACCGCGATCCCCAGCGGCAGATGCTCAATGGCCTTGTACAGCAGCAGGTTCATCGCTGCCATCGCGATCCCGTAGCCGGAAATGGCTGCCCACTGCCGGGCACTGCGCCCGGTGAGCCGGGGACGGAAGAAGGCCAGCAGCATCAGCGCTGCCAGCACCAGGCGCAACGAGCTGACTGCCGGGGAGCCCAGCGAATCAAACATGCTCGCGGACACGGCGGAGGAGAGCTGGATCCCCAGCGAGCCGATCAGCACATACAGTGCCGCCCGCGCGCCGGGGTGCGCCGGGGCTAACGCCGACGCATTCTTGTTCGTGGACAACAGCTCACTCCTTTGGGACGGGGCGGGACGTCACATCCCGGGGAGCCGGAGGACGGATGGAGGATGCGCTCCGACTTGAGCCTGAGTAAAGAATTCGTTGCGCTCACGGCGCACCGGTGGGTGCAAACTCCCCTACCTGTGAAAGTATAGTCACATGGTTTTGGCGCGATTGATCCTCGGGTTGTTGTGCTTGTCGCCGATGACCGGCTACGAGCTGAAGAAGCACTTTGACTCCTCCATCAACCACTTCTGGAACGCCGACAAGGCGCAGATCTACCGCACACTGGCTCAGCTGGTGGACAAGGGCTACGCCACGGTGCGCACCGTGCCGCAAAGCAACTACCCGGATCGCCAGGAACACCACATCACTCCCGAGGGCCGCCAGGCGCTGCGCCAGTGGCTGGGGGACGGGGTGGCCCGCGGCACCGAACGCGACCCGTTCATGGGCCAGGTGTTCTTCGCCGCGGAACTCGAACGCGAGGAAATCCAGGATCTGCTGGCCACCCGGCGGGATCAGACCCAGTCCACCCTGGATGACTACCTCTCCCAGCGGGAGGGCATCGACATGCGTGCGGCCGCCGACCGGCGCAGCTTCCTGATGGCCGCCACCTTGGACCACGCCATCCGCCAGCAGGTGGCCGAAATTGAATGGCTCGACGCGGTAATGGAGTACCTGCCATGACTGATAAGAAGAACCCCGAGGGCCTGGGCCCGAACCAGAAGAAACCGACCGGCCAGCCCGCCGGCGAGCAGCCAACGGCGGCCGGGCAACAGACCGGCAATAGGCAGCCAGCCGAGGGTAAACCTCAGCAGGCAGCGCCGCAGACCAAGGACGCCACCGCCGCAGGCAACCAGGCCAAGGGCAGTCGGCCCCAAGACGCGGCAGACAAGACAGCTGCCGCCAAGGCGAGTGCGGCAAAGCCGGACGCAGCAAAGGAGCCGGTGAAGGAAAAACCGGCCGCCAACGTCTCTACCGCGAAGGACTCGGGTCAGCAGGCCGCCGATGGGCCGAAGCCGGCACCCCAGAAGTCGTCGCCGACCAAGCCAGCGAAGAGCAAGCCGGCGAAGAGCAAGGCGGCACAGGAGGGCTCGAAGCAGCCGG
>NZ_BAXF01000069.1:0-8409 GCF_001310435.1 Arthrobacter sp. JCM 19049
CGCGACCAGGTCGCCGCCGCGGAGCGGGCCGGGGTGCGTGCCGCGGCGATCAACTCGGCCAACGTCCTGGAATGGCGTGAAATCCTGGACCAGCTGCAGCGTGACGAGCTGGACGTGCTGCTGGTCTCCCCGGAGCGGCTGAACAACCCCTCCTTCCGTGAACACCAGTTGCCGGTGCTGATCCAGCGCATGGGCCTGTTGGTGATCGACGAGGCGCACTGCATCTCCGACTGGGGGCATGACTTCCGCCCGGACTACCGTCGCATCCGGGACCTGATTTCCCGTCTGCCGCAGGGGCTGCCGGTGTTGGCCACCACCGCCACCGCCAACTCGCGCGTGGTGCAGGACGTGGCCGAGCAGCTGGCGGTGGGCGGTCAGGAGGTGTTTACGCTGCGCGGGACCCTGGCCCGCGATTCGCTGCGCCTTGGAGTGCTCAAGCTCGCCTCCCCGCGCATGCGCCTGGCCTGGCTGCTGAGCCACATTGAGGACTTCCAGGGCTCAGGGATCATCTACACGCTCACCGTCTCGGCGGCCGAGGACATTGCCCGGATGCTGCGCGAAGCCGGGTACGAGGTCGCGGCCTACACCGGGCGCACGGACCTGGAGCAGCGCGAGCGGCTGGAGGCGGCGCTGAAGGCCAATCAGGTCAAGGCGCTGGTGGCCACCAGCGCGCTGGGCATGGGCTTTGACAAGCCGGACCTGGGCTTCGTGATCCACGTGGGCGCGCCCAGTTCCCCGGTGGCCTACTACCAGCAGGTGGGCCGCGCCGGACGCGGCAGCATCAACGCGGACGTGCTGCTGCTGCCCGGGGTGGAGGACGCCGAGATCTGGGAGTACTTCGCCACCAGCTCGATGCCCGACGAACAGCGGGCCGGCAGGTGCTCTCCACGCTGGCCGCGGCCGATGGCCCATGAGTGTGCTGGCCCTGGAAAGCGCCGTAAACCTGCGACGCACCCCGCTGGAGCTGCTGCTGAAGGTACTGGCCGTGGACGGGGGGTGGAAAGGGTGGCTGGCGGCTGGATGCGCACCGACATGCCCTGGTCCTATGACGCCGAACGCTACCGCCGGGTCGCCCAGAGCCGGGTGCATGAACAGAACCTGATGAAGGACTATGAGAACACCACCGGCTGCCGGATGGAGTTCTTGACCCGCACCCTGGATGACCCGCAGTCCGAACCGTGCGGACGGTGCGACCGCTGCGCCGGGCCCTGGTATGACGATCACATCCCGGACAACGCGAAGGATTCCGCGCAGGCGGCCCTGGGCCGCGTAGGGGTGCCGATCGAACCCCGTAAGGCCTACCCGTCCGGGATGGACCGGCTGGGGCACTCGCTCAAGGGCAAGATCCCGGTTGACGAACAGGTCCAGGAGGGCCGGGCCCTGGCCAGGCTGACCGACCTGGGCTGGGGCAACCGGCTGCGCCAACTGTTCGCCGACCCCACCGACGCACCAATCAATGACGCCCTGCTGCAGGCCTGCGTGAAGGTGCTGGCCGAATGGGACTGGCAGACCCGGCCCGTCGGCGTGGTGGCGATGCCCTCACGGGCCCGTCCCCAGCTGGTTGGCTCCCTGGCCTACCGCCTGGCCGAACTGGGCCAGCTGCGCTACCTGGGCCAGCTGCAGTACCGCACCGCCCCGGCCGAGGGGGGAGCCGGAGGCAACTCGGCGTTCCGGGTGGCCGAGGTGGCCGATGCCTTTGACATTCCCGCGGACATGGAGGCCCTGCTCTCCTCGGCGCCGGGACCGGTGCTGTTGGTCGATGACCTGTGCGATTCGCGCTGGTCACTGGCGATGGCGGGCCGTGCCTTGCTGATTGCGGGAGCTCCCGGTGTATTGCCTTTCACTTTGGGCATAGCCGGGTGAACGGGCAGGGAAAGGAAGTACGCTGGAAGCATGGAAATCCTCATCTGGCTCGTCGTGGTCATCTTTGTCCTGGTAGCGGGGTTCTTCTGGCTGCAGTCCGTGCGCAAGCGCAATATGGAGCAGATCTCCCAGTCGGTTAGCCGTGAAGCTGCCCAGGCCGCCGCGGCCAAGCTGGATGAGGAATCACGCAAGTCGATCTACCGGGACCTGGCCAAGGGGGATGTCATGGCCGCGGTGCAGAAGTACCGTGCCAAGACCGGAGCCAGCGTAAAGGAATGCGTGATCGCCGTGCGCAGCCTTGACGCCTACCCGCAGGCCGGTGGCCCCGCATCGATTCCGGAGCTGGATGCCGAACCGCACCAGGATAGTTCGGATCTGCCCCGGCGGCGCGCGACGTGGCCGTGGCTGAAGCCCCCAAGGATGGAAGCGACCAGGACGCAAACGCCGAAGACTTGCCGGGTTCGAAGGAACCCGCCGCTGATTTGCCGGGTGATGACACCGGGGCGGGCATCGAGGTGCCGCGCACTGCGGATACCGGGGACATCCAGTCGCTGCCCGATGATGAAACTTGGGTGGTGCCCACCGAATGGAACGAAAAATTTGGATCGGATCGCACCCCCAGTTCCACTCATTTCAAGCTGGCCTACGAGGTGGATGGCGAACAGCATGAGTTCTCCAGCGAGAAGCTGCCGCCGAACGAGTACGACCAGCTCTTCTCGATGTTGCGCGACGGCGATACGGCCGGGGCAGCCCAGATCCTGCACGAGCACACCATGCTTCCGGTGGAGGATTTGGAGCGTATGATCGCCACTTCACCGATGGCCGGCGGAGAGGGCACCGGAACGTGGCCGACTTCCGTTTTGAGGGGCAGGGCCCGGACGGCCCGGTCTACTTTGACGCCGCGGACCTGCCGGAATCAGAACGCGAGGAGCTCTTTGACGCGATCGCGCGCACCGACCTGGAAAAGATGAGTTCCATCATCGTCAAGCACACCTCACTGCCCGCGGACATAGTCCAGAACATGCTCCGTTCCTTCGTCAAGCGTGAGGAATAGACGCGCATTCACGGTGGCAGATAACTTCTGGAACATCTTCTTGGAGTTTCATGTGAGTCACCGATTTCCGGTTGCAGGCCCATAGCGCCCTCACTAGCGTCGTACATATCAACGCACCGCACGGTGTGTGAGATCGCTACGGAAAGGGGAAGTACATGGGACTCGGAGATAAGATCAAGAACCAGGCCCAGGACCTCTCGGGCAAGGCCAAGGAAAAGCTCGGCGATGCGACTGATAACCAGGACATGCAGGCCGAGGGTCTGAAGGACCAGGCCGGCGCCAAGGCCAAGAAGGCCGGCGAAGAGGTCAAGGACGCGGCACACGACGTGAAGCGTGACCTGAAGTAAACCAGTATTAACTTTTGAACCGGTGGGGCCGGAGTCGACCAAGGGGTCGGTTCCGGCCCCACCGCTGTTTACCGGCGGAAATCGTCATAGATCTGCAGCGCATTCAACGGACGGGTAAAGCTGAACGAGAGTGAATGCCTGCTGCAGCCCAGCGTGCACTAGGAAAATCAAACCTGTCAGAGGCTTGAGACCTACCTCGCAGGATCTGTGAAATGCATCTTGGCAAACGAAAACCCCCTAGTTTACTAGGGGGTTTTTGGCGGACACGGGGGGATTTGAACCCCCGGTCGAGTTTAACCCCGACCCTTCATTAGCAGTGAAGTCCATTCGGCCGCTCTGGCACGTGTCCATCCGCTGTTTCCAGCTAAATAAAGCTTATCGAAATTGCTGGCTGGAAACAAAACGGCCGCACGCTACTGTATCGCACGCCATAGGAACTCGTAGCTGGTGGCCAACATGCGGGCGGTAGACGCATTGTCGGTGGAACCGGCATGACCTCCGTCTTCCGGCTCGTGGTAACGCGTGGAGGAGATCCCCTTCTCCAGCATGCGAGCTGCCATCTTGCGTGCCTGTACCGGGCCAACCCGGTCATCGGTCGTCGTCGTCCAGATCAGGGACTTCGGATAGTCTTGCTCCGGATGCGGCTGATCATCCAGCCGGTGCAGCGGTGAGAAGGTACGCACGTATTCCCATTGTTCCGGAATCTCCGGGTCTCCGTACTCGGCTATCCAGGAGTGGCCGGCCGAAAGCCGGGTGTAGCGCTTCATGTCCAGCAGGGGAACACCGCAGGAGATGGCGCCGAAGAGCTGGGGGTACCCGGTGATCATATTGCCCATGAGCAATCCGCCATTGGAACGGCCGGTCGCGGCAAGGTGCGAACGGCTGGTGACCTTTCGTGCCACCAAGTCCTCGGCAATGGCCGCAAAGTCTTCATACGCGCGGTGACGGTTCTGCTGCAAGGCCGCACGGTGCCACTTCGGGCCGTACTCGCCCCCGCCACGGATGTTGGTCAACACGTACACGGCGCGGCGTCCCTGCGCAGTGCGGCGATTCAACCATGCGGTGCCCAGGGACGGGCTGTAGCCCGGGGTGAGACTGACCTGGAACCCTCCATAGCCGTCCATCAGTACCGGGTTCTTTCCGTCCAGCACCAACTGCTCATCAGCGACCTGGAAATACGGCACCCGGGTGCCGTCCGCGGATACCGCGAAATGCTGGGTCACGCTCAATCCGGCGGAATCAAAGCGCTCCGGTGAGCGCTTGATGGCCTCGGCCTGCTCGCCAACTCGTCCGCGCAGCAAGGTGGTGGGCTGGGTGAAACCGGTGACGGTCATCCAGTAGTCCTCACCGGCCTGCTCATCCTCGTCATCCACGGCGCTGACCGACACGGAGAGGAAGTCACCCTGAACCGGCAGGGTACTGCTCGCAAACCCGGAATCCAGGTCGACAACCTGTACTTCGCTGGCCACATCCCGCAGGAGCGTGATCAGCAGGTGGCCTGCCGTGAAGGAGAAGGACTCAAGCGAGGTGTGCTCATCCGGGGTGAAGACCAGGGTGCCCGGATCGCCGGAATCAAGGAAGCTGGACAGTTCGGTGATGGCCAATGCTCCGGCCGGTACGACCGTGCCCTGCTGGTTCCAGTCGGTCTGTGGCGCGAAAAGCACCCATTGGCGGTGCAACAGAACCCGAACATCGGTGGGAACCTTGACGATCTGGTGGGTATCATCCCAAATCACCCCGGTCACCGAGTTGTAGAAGTCGATGGCGTCGGTGGTGACAATGCGTTCAAAACCCGGTGTCGAATCGAAATGTGCCCAGCCGCCCACGTGTTCCACGTCGACTTCGAAAATGGTCTCGGCCGCCGCCAGCTGCTGTCCGCGCTTCAACCGGCGTGTGCAGCGGGCGTAGGTGGAACGGGTCGTATCCTGTTCGTTGGTCGCGCTGGCCACCAAGATGGTGTCCTCATCCACAGGAGACCGAGGTCTTGGCCACCGGCAGCTCAAATCCGTCCGGCACGAACTCCAAGGATGCCAGGTCGAATTCCCGGATCATCACCTGGTCCCCGCCATCGGGGCTCATCCGGATCAGGCGCGTCGGTACGGCTCGCCCGCCCCGGGGCGCAGCAGCTGTGCGCCGGCGAAATGCCAGTCCTGTTCCTGATTCCGCGCGTAGTCGTCAAAGTCGATCAACACCTGCCATCGGGGGTCGGAGCTGCGGTAGGACTGCCAGTCGGTGCGCCGCCATACGCCCAAGCGGTGATCGGCGTCCCGCCAGAAGTTGTAGTAGTACTCGCCCCGCTTGGTGACCATGGGGATCTTGTCGGTGGCGTCCAGTACCTGCTGGATCCGTTGCGCGGTGGCCTCGAAGTTGGCGTCATAGAGCTCGCCTTCGGTGACGGCGTTCTGTTTCCGGACCCATTCAAGGGCCTTCTCGTCATGGATTCCCTCAAGCCAGTCAAGGGATTCGGTGTGATCAACGGGCGGTTGCTGGGTTGCGCTTCGGTCCATGTGCCCAGTCTAGGCCGGAAACAGAATAATCTTGGAGGGTGAGTACCCAACGAGATGACACCAAAGCAACGTTCGCAGTAGCCATTATTGGCGCCGGCCCCCGCGGCACCAGCACGGTCGAGCGCCTTGCCAGCATGGTGGCCAACACCGGCCGGCTGGCTGTGCAACTGCGTGTCATTGTGCTTGATGCCTACCGGCCAGGCTCTGGACATGTGTGGGACTCAAGCCAGTCACCCAATTTCTGGATGAATACGCCCGCTTCCTTTCCCACTGTCGCCCCTGACCGGCAGGACAGCGAACCGGGACTCAGCTTTGCCCAGTTCGTGCAGCGCCATGGGGACGGTGCCAACCTGAGCCAGGGGCAGCAAGCCGAACTGCAGAACACCTCATCGGGGACCTACCCCACCCGCGCCCTGTACGGCCGGTATCTTGAGCATGTCTACGACCGGTGCGCGGCGGTACTCACCGGGCACCCGGATGTTGACTACGAATTCATCCGCGGTGAAGTGGTGGCGGTGGATCCCCGCGAGGCCACCTACCGGGTGAGCTATGAAACCCCCGGGAGCGACCAGCGGCACGAGTTGCGGGCCGATGCGGTGGTGCTGGCCCTGGGGCACCAGGCAGCGGACCTGAACCCGCAGCAGAAGGTGCTGGCAGAGCAGGCCCAACAGGCCGGGGCCACCTATATTGGCCCGAGCATCCCGCTGGATGTGGACTACTCGAAGTTCTCCGCCGGCAAGCCCGCACTGCTGCGTGGGATGGGCCTGAACTTCTTCGACGCCATGGCCGAACTGACGATCGGCCGCGGAGGGCAGTTCCGTGAGGTTTCCCAGGTACCCGGCGAGCGCTTTGACTACCTGCCCTCCGGGAAGGAGCCGGTACTGGTTGCCGCTTCCCGGCGCGGCACCCCCTACTGGGGCAAACCCTTGACGGATCGGTTCATCCCCGAGGACATCACGCTGCATTACCTGCAGGCGGAGGAGCTGATGCAGCAGGTGGCCGAAGCCCGGGGAAACAACCCCGAGGCCACTTTGGTGTTCAGCCGGGACATCTGGCCGCTGCTGCATCGGGACATCCTCTGGGCCTATTACAGTCAGTGTGCACGGGAGCACGAGGCGCAGCTGCCCATCCCGGCCGAGCAGTTCCTCTCCCATGTGGCCGAAATCCTGGACGCCGAACACCACGAGGGACCCAGGTGTGGTTGGCTGCGCTGCGTGACTTCATCACCGGCTTCCCCATGATCCAGTGGCTGGATGTGCCGGGGCTGGCCCACCCCTTTGAGGAGATCGGCTTCCCCTCGCACGAGCACTACCAGCAGGCTGTGCGCCAGTACCTGCGGCATAACGCGCACTGCAGTGCGCGCGGCATGCAGGACCCGCTCTCCTGGGCGGTGCTGACGATGAACGCCGGACGGATGGTCGTCAAGGACCTGATCGCCCAGGGCTTGATAGACCAGCAGTCGAAGATCGAGGAAATCCAGGGACGCTTCGAACCGCTGGTGGAGGGAATGGCCTCCGGTCCTCCGTTGGAACGCATCGAACAGCTGTTGGCGCTTTCCCGTGCTGGACTCGTGTCCTTCGCTGGACCAGAACCGCGGTTTGAATTCGATGCGCTCGCCGGGGAATTCACCGTCTCATCCCCCTGGTGGATAGCGAGGGGTACACCGCCCGGCTGTTGTGCGAATCGATGATGCCAGCCAACCGCGTGTTGCAGAACAACACCCGGTTGATGCGACAGCTGCTGGGGGACCGGGTGGCCCGGGCCTTCCGCTGGCAGAACGCGGATGGGGAACTGATCCCCGGGTCGGGCTTCGACGTGGTCGGTGAGCCCTACCGGCTGGTGGCCGGTGACGGCACCGTGCACCGCGGCATCTTCGTGCTGGGGCTGCAGCTGTCCTCCGTGCAGTGGGGGACCGCGATTGCCGCGCAGTCCGGGGATGTGGAAGACCCGGCGGCGCGCACGCTGGGAGATGCGCACCTGGTGGTCAACGAGCTGGCACGCCTGAGCGGGCTGGGGATCTCCCACCTGTCACTGCGGCGCTCGCAGCAGGCGCCGAAGTCGGCGTGGGTGCCGGCCCGGACTACGACTAGCACCCAATCCCGGTCTTGTGCCGCCGGCGGCGCTGCCCACGCCCGGCCCGGGCGTGGGAACACAAAAACCCCTTGCCATTCCATGTAAGAAGGAAGGCAAGGGGTTTTTCCCTGTGCGGATGGTAAGAGATTCGAACTCTTGGTACGGGGTTACCGCACACTGGTTTTCAAGACCAGCTCCTTCGGCCGCTCGGACAACCATCCAACCGGAACGAGTATACGCTATCGGCAAGACCTGAAAGGAATCGTTGACTATGTCCCACACCATGCAGGCCTACATTTACTCACAGCCCGGGGGACCGGAAGTTCTGGAGAAAGTCGAACGCCGCAAACCGGTGCCGGGGGCCGGGGAAGTGCTGATCAAGGTCGCCGCCTTTGGCCTGAATCGTGCCGATGTGCAGCAGCGGATCGGGGTTTACCCGCCGCCCCCAGGCGCCAGCGACATCCCGGGCCTGGAGGTGGCCGGCACCATCGAGGCGCTGGGCCCCGACGTGGAACGCTGGGCCACCGGAGACCGGGTCGCCGCGCTGCTGGCCTCCGGAGCTACG
>NZ_BAXF01000070.1:0-8342 GCF_001310435.1 Arthrobacter sp. JCM 19049
CCGGGCTGCTGACGTACCCGGCACAGGGCGCGATGCTGTGGGCGGTGCTGCTGGGGGTGGCCGGGGCGAACTTCCCGCTGGCGCTGACCATGATCGGGCTGAAGGCGCACACCGCCGCCGGGGTGGCCAAGCTGTCCGCCTTCGGGCAGAGCGTGGGCTACCTGATCGCCTTCCCCGGCCCCTTCGCCCGTGGGTGCCTGCATGAGATGACCGATTCGTGGACGGCCCCGGTGCTGCTGCTCGGGGCGCTGATGGTGCTGCAGACCGTGTCCGGGATGATGGCCGGCAAACCGCGCTACGTGGAGGACAGCACGCTGGTGCGGGTGTAGCCGCCGGTTGTGGCGCGGCACCTGCCGGGATTTGCGGTGCGTCATAGACTGGGGTTGTGGAAGGTTCAGGTAGCTCTCGCATCGCCAGCCTGCTGTGGTCTGCGGCCGTCTTCCTGGCCGTCCTGCTGCTGGCGCTGCTTGCCGATCCCGCCCGCTGGTGGGTGCCGGACACCTGGGCTACCTGCTGGGCCTGGGCGGTTTCTCCCTGGGCTTCGCCCTGCTCACCGCGCTGGGCCAACGCGCCTCGCGGCTGACCCTGATCCTTGCCGCCGTGGGCATCTGCGGGTACCTGAGCGTGGGGCTTCCCGCGTTGGGCTGGTGGTGCCGCTCCTGCTGTTCCCGGCCGCCGCGACGGCCGCCGGGCTGCGCTTCTTTACCCTGACCGTGATGTTGGGCTGATCATCCTCTCCCTGGGCGTGCGGCTGGTGCGCGGGGAGCAGACCCAGGTGGTCCTGGCTATGAACTGCTCGCCATCCTGGCGCTGAGCTGCTCGGGGTCGCCCTGGGCGAAATGATCGCCACCCGGCGCCGGCTGGCCGACCGCGCCGACAAGCTGCAGGAGAGCCGGCATGAACTCAAGGGCCTGGCCACCCTGCGGGCCCGGGCCGAGGCTGGACAACGGCACCTGGGGGAGCGGCTGCGGGTCTCCCGAAGGCTGCATGACCAGCTCGCCCACCATCTGGCGTTGGTCTCCCTGCACACCAACGCCGCCCTGGAGGAAGTGTCGGGGGATGAGGCGGCCACCGTCAACCTGGAACACGTCCGTGATTCCTCCGCCAAGGCGCTGCAGGAGCTGCGGCGCACCGTGGACTCCATGGACCAGGACGGGCTGGGGGACCGGGACGCCGGTACTGGGTGACATTGAGGAACTGGCCTCCACGCTGCGGGACGCCGGATTGCGGGTGGAAGTCAGCGCCCCCGGGGTGGACCTGGATGACCGGTTGCCGATCTTGCTGTTGCGCCTGGTGCGGGAAGCGGCCATCAACGCGGTGCGGCATGCCGACACCACCCACCTGGTGGTGTTCCTGCGTCTGGAAGAGTCCGAGGGCCAGGAGCATTGGTTGGTCTCCGTGCGCAATGATGGTGTGCGCCGCGGGGCCAAGGACGCCGTGGATGGTCTGGGGTTGGCGATGTTGCGTCAAAAGATCAGTGAAGCCGACGGAAGCGTGGAATGGGGCCGGCTGGGGCGCCACTTCCTGCTTTCCGCAGAAATTCGAGCCACGCAGGCGGACAAGTCCTGAGCCCCATTCCGGGCAAAGACCGGTGGCTCTGGTTCTGCCGCAGTGCTCAGGCTAGAGTGAGCTCACCGCGCAAGCGCGGGAACAATTGGTCGGAAGGCCGGTACCGTCAGGAGGTCACGATGGGGGAATTTCGGGCGTACACCATGCAGGAGCGCTCCACGTATCTGGCGCCGTCATGCGAACGCTGCGGCCAACACCGGCATGTCATCTGGGAGCAGGTTGAGGGGACGGATAAATACATTCCACGCGATGCCGGCTGCTCAAATGAGGCCTGCACCGCCTAGCCCAGCTGAGAAGCAGCAATAGGGGCCAGCCGCGCTTCGGACCGCCGTCCAGAGTCCGTCCCGCAGGCGCTGGCCCAGCGGACTTGAGCCAAAAATGAGCTTTCGGGCATGGCGCGAGTCACCAGAAACCCGTACGCTTGGAAACAAGCTCTGCTAGCCAACATCGAACAAGCCTCCAGCACCTGGTGGTCCTTGTTCGTCAGGGACATGTTAGCCTGCGGCGCGACGAGAAGGGGGAGACCCCTATCGTCGCGACGACGAAAAGGCCTGATCATGTCGCCATTTTCTGGAAATTCGCCTGTTAACGCCCGTGTTCGGGAGCTGCTTGGGTCCCGTGAGGCCGCCAGTACCTGGAATCCAATGAATGGATCCACGGGATGCCCATTCTTGTCACCCAACCCTTCCAGCCGCTGGAAGAGGCCCTGGCCCTCACCGCCCGCTACGACGGCTCGGTGCTGCTTGCGGTGCTGGGAAAGAACGATGACGCGCTGCGGATGCTGCACATTTCCCGGTCCTGCGCCGACCTGCAGCCCGTGGAGGCAACACCTCAGGACATGGTGGTGTGGGACCTTGTCGAACAAGCCACCCGTTCCTGCCTGGTCACCTTTCGGATCAGCCATTGGAGTTCCAGCGCCGTGGCGCACGTCCTTCCGCCCTTTAGCGTTCAGGGCTGCGAACGGCGCGGCTTCTATCGGCACGAGCTGGTCTCAACACGGGTTGATCCCTGCGTGAATTAGCATCTGGCGGGCAGCGAAGCCTGCCGGTCCGGGGCAACCGCTGGTGATGCTCCTGCCTCCGCTGGGTAGATGCTCAAAACCCTTTCGCGTGTCCTGGAAATCCGTAACGTGGGCGGTGACCGAGGTTGCCAACTGTGAAGGAGAACCAGCATGTCCAATGACGATACGCGCAAGGTAGTTGAGATCCTGAAGGACATTCGCGTCGCCATGGTGACGACCCACGGACCGGACCGGCTCTACAGCCGCCCGCTGACCGTCATCGACGTCACCGAGGACGGGGACCTGTGGTTCTTCACGGTCACCGAAACCGACCTGGTCCGCGAGATTGAAGCGCACAGTGAAGTGAACGTGTCCTTTGCCGGGAACAAGAAGTGGGTTTCCGTGGCAGGCAACGCCCGCATCGTGCGGGACGTTGAAAAGAAGCGTGAACTGTGGAACTCCATGGTCGAGACGTTCGTGGGAGAGGACCCCGAGGCCTCCAACGTGGTGCTGGTGCACGTGGACTCCGACTCCGCGGAATACTGGGAGAACCCCGGCGGTGCAGCCAGCGTGGTGGCCAGCTGGGTCAAGGAGAAGTTCACCGACAAGAGCGCCCACCCGGGCGACTCGGGCACCGTGGACCTGTAGCCCCTACCGGCCCTGCCCACAGGATAAAAAGAGGCGTAGCCTCGACCAGATCCCCTAGGAGGAAGGTCGAGGCTACGCCTCTGTCGGTGCCCAGCCTGCTGTTCGAGCCACTGGCCTCAGGGATGCCGTTTATTCGTCATGCCCCTGATCCTGGCTCATGGAGCCCTCGGCCGGTGGGGTCTCTCCGGGCGGTACGCCGCCGCCCGGTTCCAATCCGGTGATGTTGTCCTTGACCGGGTCAGGGTTCGAGGTGGCACCGGCCTGCTTCTTGTCGACCTGGTTTTCCTCGTCCTTGTCGCTTCCCGGACGGGATGAAGAGTGCTTTGTCATCGGGACACTTCCTGTTCGTAGTCGGTTTCCCTGGCGGTGAGGCCTAGTAGTTGGCCGGCGGGTCGGAGGCCGGGAAGGATTCCTTCTCCCATTCCTTCACGATGCCCTCGTCTTCGCCCTTGCCGTTGCGCTTCTTGGCACCCTGGTCCTGCTGTTCGGTTGCCTTGTCCGGCTGGTCATTCTCGTCCAGATTCTGGTTCTGCTGATCATCCGAGGTTGGTTCCTGGGTCATTTCTCTTCCTTCGCTCGTGATCCGACATTGTGCGGCAGAAGGCCGGTCCAGAAGGAACACCCTTGGCAGGGCGGTTCCTTCTGGTCGAAGCCAGCACCTA
The DNA here is from genome assembly GCF_001310435.1 of Arthrobacter sp. JCM 19049. Lineage (NCBI taxonomy): Bacteria > Bacillati > Actinomycetota > Actinomycetes > Micrococcales > Micrococcaceae > Arthrobacter > Arthrobacter sp. JCM 19049. Next base: position 3,880 of record NZ_BAXF01000070.1, read on the forward strand.
CGTGGAGACTAACCAGCGCCGCACGGCGCAATCAATAGCTCGTGAAATCATGCATGTTTTTCTCAGGAAGAGTGGGTGGCGTTGCGCCAAGCACTTGGACCGCCGTTCACGTCATGGCCACCTCCGGCGTCACCGTTGGCGCTGTGCGCGATGAACTGCTGAGTGCCGGGCAAGCTTGCCGGTTGCATCTGGGAGGCTCTGGCCACCGGTGCGGAGGACTAGGACCTAGCCTTGACCGATTGCGCACCAAGTCTGAACCAGCTCACCATCGACGGGTTGATCGTAGCCCAGGCGGCCTGGGTTCATATGCAATCAGAGCAACGGAGCCTCAGTGTTCTGTCCCGGCTCCTTGGCGCGATCATCCCAGTGCTCTTTCCTCTTGTGGGAAACCCGCAACGGCCGATCTTTGGTGTGTTGAACTAGCAAGTTACTAGAGTGCGCCGCCGGTTACTAGCGATGAGATTTCCCCCAAAGCAGCTTGTTTTGCACTTGCTCCCCGAGTAATCGTTGAACGTGGATGTTAGATGGATCATTATGGAATTGGATAATCAGTCGTCAGTTGATCTACCTAGTCTTCAACTCGCTATGGAGCAGAACTTGGCTGAGCACGCGTGCCATCTGCACCGGCACCTGGACGGTGCAACTGTTACTGAAACAGATGATCTGGTGATTGCGGATAGCGGCCTCAGCGACGACACTTTCAATATCGTTGCGGCCGCCCGCTTCACCGCCACTAGTGCACCTACTCGCGTTGCAGAGACGCTCCAGGCCCTGGGTACCACCGGACTCCCATTCTCATGGTGGGTTGGCCCTGCCAGTGCTCCAGATTATCTGGCACATTACCTCGAGAAATCCGGTTTAGAGGCTTCTGAAACTGAGTCTGGCATGTGGAAGGACTTGCGGGGGAATTTTCCGGAAGTGCAGGTTGATGGCCTCGAAATACGGTTAGTGAGGACGCCAGAAGAACTTGCTGATTATGCAACCGTGCTTTCCGCCAACTGGAATCCACCAGCGATTACGGTGAAGCGATTCTATGCCGACGCTTCGGACGCGGCATTAGCCGCTGATTCCCCGGCGCGCTACTTGGTTGGCTATGTTGATGGCCGGGCCGTTTGCTCGGCTGAAGTCTTCTTCAGCGATGGGGTCGCTGGTATTTACAACATCTCAACGCTCAAATCAGAACGTCGCCAAGGATACGGCGGAGCCATCACCCTGGCCACAATGCGTACTGCGCTCGGGGCCGGTTATGAGACCGCAGTGCTGCAGGCGTCTGAGGATGGGGAACCGGTCTATCGACGCCTCGGATTCACCGCATGCGGTTACTTCACTGAGTACGCTTTACCCGCTGACAAGCGTCTCGAGAACGCTCGTTTTTGAGACGTTCCGGCTGGAGCTCACTATTCCGAGTGGCAAGCCGGAGTAAAGCTGCCCGAAACTTGTATCGGGAACCAAAGTCGGGGGAAAAGCTCTGTGAACCGTTTTCGGGCGATTCGGCCAAATAGCAGTAGGACCATTTTGGAAGGCAGTCAGCCGTGCCTGAGAAGTTCGAGGTTGAGCAACGCTGGCCAGAACTGTTTGCGCAGCAGTCACGTGCTGCAGCATGGCACGAAGGACGGACCCAAGCCGCGAAGACATCGAACCCCTCACCGCCGCGGCCCGCGGCGTGATCGACGATGTCGCGTACTTGCGCCATGCGCGTGCGTGCGAGCTGCGCGTCGAATAGCCTATAACCTGGCGATAAGATCGAGGCTGGCTCCGGCGGAACTTTTCCTGTTACCTGCGGACTGCCCGCGTGGAAAATTGGCGTTCCGCATTGAGCACAACTGTTGAAGGTGGTCTGCCTGGCCCCGTTCCTGATTTTCACCGCCGCATCCTTTGAAGGAACCGAAATCGAGTTCAGTTGGCGGGGGTTCGTCGCCTAGAGTTAAACCTGCGGCAATCGAAGGGAACACCATGTCTATACGTTCATTTTTCGCGCGGATCTTCAAGCTGGGCCAGGCCAACGCCAATGCGGCCCTGGACGCCGTTGAGGACCCGAAGAAGATGCTGGATCAGACGGTGCGTGACTACACGAACAACATTGCCGAAGCTGAATCCGCCGTGGCCCAGACCATCGGCAACCTGCGCATGCAGGAAGAAGACCACGCCAAGGCCCTGCGTGAGGCCAAGGACTGGGGAGCGAAGGCGCTGGCGGCCTCCAACAAGGCCGACGAGTTCAGCGCGGCCGGGGATGAGCAGAACGCACAGAAGTTCAACCAGCTGGCGACCTTGGCCATCCAACGCCAGATGTCCTGCGAGAAGCGGGCCGCCGGACTGGAACCAACCATCCAGACCCAGCGCGAGGTGGTGGCCCGGCTCAAGGACGGGTTGAACTCCATGAAGTCCAAGCGCCAGGAACTGGTGTCCAAACGCGATGAACTGGTGGCCCGCGCCCGCAACGCCAAGACCCAGGGCAGATGCTGGATGCGCTCAAGTCCCTGGACATGAGCGACCCAACCTCCGAGGTGGGTCGGTTTGAGGCGCAGGTGCGCCAGGAGGAAGCCAAGGCCCGCGGCGCCGCCGAATTGGCTGCCTCCTCGCTGGACGCGCAGTTCGCCGAACTGGACAATCTGGGCCAGGACGCGGAGGTGGAGGCCCGCCTGGCGGCTTTGAAGCCCAGTGCGGACATCGTGGACGAGGCTCCGGCGCCCAGCGGCGAAATCGCCGCAGGTGTCCCGCAGCCTTCCGAGGTGGAGGCCCGGCTGGCCGCGCTGAAGAAGGACCGTTCCTAGCCAGTTGGCTTCCATCGACGAGCACCATGACACAGGCCTCCGCCGCTAAACCCTGTGGTTTAGCGTCGGAGGCCTGTATCGCTGCGGTTTCGGATCCCCGGCATCCGGCTTTCCGAGCCGGAGTGGTTGGACCTACCGGCCGTCCCCGGTGGGCGGGGCGCCGGGGTGCAGCAGCACCGAGCCCGCCGATACCTGCAGGCCCACTTGGCGGTTGGAATTGGAACTGACCTGCAAGCGGTTATCCACGCTTCCGGCGGAGACCTCGCTGGCCACCGCATAACTGGTGTCCGGCAGCGTCAGGTCCAACAGTCCGGCGCTGACCTGTGCGTCAACCGTGGCCGGTGCCTTGCCGGTCAGTTCGCTGTTCAGTCGTCCGGCGGCGACGGCGTAGGTGGCGTCCGCGACATCGGCCAGGACCACGTCGGCCTGCCCGGCCCCCAGATCCACATCCAGGCTCGTGGCCGAGCCGTTGGCGCGCAGGTATCCGGCATCAACGTCGAGATCGAGCCGCGCGAAGTTTCCGTTCGCCAGCAGTTCACCGGCCTCCAGGTTCAGGGTGGCGTTCAGCTGTCCATTGTCCAGCTCCCGGGGCAGGGTGAGCTTTACGTCGTTGCGGGAGCGGTCGCAGCCCAGGAAGCACCAGCTCTGCCATCCGCCGGGCGGCTTCACCTCCAGCGTGTTGCCGCGGCGCTCCAGTGACCAGGAGCCGCGGGAGCTGCGCACATCGAGCACCGCCTCGGGGGTGTCGGCGAATTCGAGGGTGAACTGTCCGGCCTCCGCGTTGGCCTTCAGGTCGGTGGTTCCTTGGCATCGGCGGTCAGCACCGTGTGGCTGCGGGAGAGGGTGGCAACCGATTGGTTGACGGCTCCGGCGATCACGCCGAGCAGGATCAGTCCGCCCAGCACGGCCAGCACAATGCCCACGGGGCCCAGGGGCTGGCGTTGACGGGTGTCCCCAACGGGCGGTGGAGTGGTGGGGGTGGTCATGGGGTGCTCCTATCGGTGTTACCGGTGCCCGTGTCCTGGATATGCGCCAGGGCGGCGAGCACGCGCCGGTTGCCGGTGCCATCGGCTTCCAGGTCGAGTTTTTGGAAAATGGAGGTAATGTACTTCTCCACGCTGGCTTCGGACAAGTGCAGAAGCCTGGCGATCGCCTGGTTGGACTTGCCCTCGGCCAGGGCGGCCAGCACCGTGCGTTCGCGTTCGGTCAACCGCTGCATGCGGTCGTCATGGTTTCGTCGGGTCAACAGCTGTGCCACCACTTCCTGGTCGAGCACGGTTCCGCCGGAACGGATCTGTTCCAGGGATTCAATGAACTCGGCCACGTCCGCCACCCGGTCCTTGAGCAGGTAGCCCAGGGCCCCGGACTGCATGGCAATCAGTTCGGCGGCGTAGCGTTCCTCCACGTACTGCGAGAGCACCAGCAGCGGCAGCTGCGGGTAGCTGCGCCGCAGCTGCAGTGCCGCGCGGATCCCCTCGTCGGTGTAGCTCGGGGGCAGGCGCACATCCAGGATGCACAGTTCGGGGAACTGGGCGGGGTCCGCCTGCTGCATGAAACCGCTCAGCCCACCGGCGTCCGGCAGCGCGGCGACCACCTCGTGGCCGGAGTGTTCCAGCAGCCGCACCAGCCCTTCGCGCAGCAGCACCGAGTCCTCACAAATCAGTACGCGCATGGCACGTTCACCTCCAGTGC
>NZ_BAXF01000071.1:0-8262 GCF_001310435.1 Arthrobacter sp. JCM 19049
TCGGGCACGCGCACCGCCCCGAACCCGGCGTCGGCCAGTTGCCTGATCTCGGCGAAGGGCAACTGGCCGGTGCGGTCGCGTTCGACCGCCCCGGCGGCAATAGACTCGAAGATTGGCGCGAAGCGGGCTCGCAGGCGCTGCAGGCGGTTGGCATTAATAGCTTGAAGAGTCATCATCAATTCCTGAATGAAGTGGAACGTTGGCGCCGTCCAGAGAACGGTAACGACGGCGCCAACGAGTCTGGAAAATCTGTTGGTTTCGGCCTCCGAGAGGTTCGAACAACTTTAGGTATACAACGAAAGAGGCGGGGTGTCCCCGTGGAGGTAATACTGGCCGACTTCGATCTTCTTGTAGTCGACCGGGTCATGAAGGGTATGGGTGCGGATATTTCGCCAGTACAGGTCAAGCCCCACATCGCTCTTCGTTGAGCTAGCCCCCGTCACCTCGTAGATGCGGTTTGCCACTTCGATTCCGACCTCTGTGGAGACAACTTTCAATTCAGCGATGGCCGCTGCGAAATCCCATCGTTGCTCAGCGGTCAGATCAGCAGAACGTCCGACCTCGCGGTCATAGCGGCGGTTCAGTTTCTCCGCCAGTGCCGCCACTGCTGCCGTACGCGCTTTCAGCTCCCCAATCGTCCGCTGGAAAATTGCATCACGGGAATAAGTTTCGGCATCTGAAAAGAGCCACGCATTCTTGCGCTCCAGCAGGATCTGGCGGCCGTGGGCTAACGCTCCCTCAGCCACTCCAAGGTAGCAGTTGGCAAAGCCAAGCTGCACCCCGGGCGTGAGCAGGGTGGAGATTGGCTCATCGGTGACGACACCCAGAACGTCATCGTCCGTGATCTGCACGTCGTGGTACTTGACCGATCCGGAAGCCGTTAGCCGTTGCCCGAGATGATCCCAGTCATCAAGCAATTCCACTCCTTGGCGGTCAGCCTCAATGACAAAAGCAAGATCCTGCCCGTGCTTCGGCCCGCCATCGACCACGGCATTGATGATGATCACGTCACCAACACCTGAACCGGTGCAAAAACGCTTGTGTCCGGAAAGAACGTATCCGTTTCCGTGGTACGTGAGTTTTAGCGACGGATCGACTGGATTGACTGAATCGCCCCAGAGCCATCCGCCTTCTGCCGTCAAGCGCCACCAGTTTTCCTGCTGTTCGGGAGCGGCGTAGAACGCGATCCCCGTCTGGTTGGAGTAGTGGTACGCCAGCAGCTGTGAAAGGGAACCATCAACGGAGGCCAAAATGCGGACGGCTTGAAACGCTGTCTCAAAGTGTCCACCGGCTCCGCCATATTGCTTTGGCACCAGCAGATTCAGCAAGCCCGAAGACCGCAGCAATTGCACCTCGGCTCGTGCTGATTATTCGCTCTGTCTCGATCTAGGACATCGAGTGCGAGAGTGTCGGCTACCTGTTGCGCGACTGCTGCCCAATGGTTAATTTCCTCCTCTGAGGCGTACCCTTCAAACGGGGTCCGGGGCAACGTCGCCCGGGCGATGTCGGTGCTTGTCATGGAGTACCTCTCTGATGCTAGTTCTTGCCGGTCAGAACGATTTCGGGTGTCGGGCTGGCCTTGCTGTCGGCGGCCGATGGCTGGTTGGTGTAGGCGCCTCGGTAAGCAGCTGCTGGATGCTGGTCGTTGACTCTGAGATTTCCGGATCCGGCAACGTATTCCCTCAGGTCGAACCTTCGTAGTCGCTCCAGGTCCTTCCGCGTTTGCGAAGTTCCGGAACAACGAGATCAGTGAACTGTTCGAATGAACCCGGGGTGATTGCGTAGGCGAGGTTGATACCATCTAGCCTGACTCATCCACCCAACGTTCGATTTCGTCGGCGACGGTTTCGGCGGACCCGACAAGCACAGGTCCGATCCCACCGATCCCCAAGTAGTCGGCGATGGAATTCGGAGTCCACGATTTACCGGGGTCTGCAGTGGTAAAGATCGACAATGCTGAACGCGCGGCATTAGTGTCTAGATACTTGAGCTCTTCCTCGGACGCGTAACGGCTTAGGTCCAGGCCCGACCAGCCTCCGTAGAAAGTCATGGCACCTCGCGGGAGACATACTGCTGGTACTCGCGATAAAGGCGTTCCGCCTTGGCATCAGAGTCGGCTACTACGGTTGTAATCAATGCGTAGATCTTCGCGTCGTTTCGTGAACGACCTGCTTCTTCAAGCTCCTCACGAATCGCATCGGTCTGACGGCGCGTTACAGCTGTGTTGATTGAATTCAGGAAGACGCCTTCGGCATGCCGAGCGCCGAAGCGTCGACCGCGAGGTGAGGCTCCTGCCTGGAAAATTGCCGGAGTTCGCTGCAGGGACGGTTCGCTGAGGTGAATACCAGGCACGTCAAAGTACTTGCCGTGGTGGTTGATGGGATGGACTTTCGTTGGGTCGGTGTAAATGCCTCGGAAGCGGTCCTTGATGACAGCGCCTTCCTCCCAAGAGCCTTCCCAGAGTTTGTAGACCACTTCCATGAACTCGTCGGCAATGTCGTAGCGGGCATCATGATCCAGCTGTCGGTGAAGACCAAGATTGCGGGCGGCTGACTCAAGGTAGCTGGTCACGACATTCCAGCCGATACGCCCTCGCGTCAGGTGGTCAAGGGACGAAAATTTCCTGGCCAGTGCGTAGGGCTGCTCATACGTGAGGGCCGCGGTGACCGCGAATCCCAAACGCTGTGTCGCAGCAGCCATGGCCGAGACCTGCATAAAGGGATCGTTCAGCGGTACCTGATCGGCATCCAACAGGGCCGGCGCGCTGGAATTGCGGTATACATCGTAGATTCCCAATACGTCGGCAAGGAAAAGGGCGTCAAATCCTCCGCGTTCCAAGGTTTGGGCCAAACTTACCCAGTATTCAAGGCTGTTGTACTCATCAGCCCGGTTCTCCGGGTGCCTCCACAAGCCTGGACTCTGGTGGCTCACACACGTCATGTCAAAGGCGTTCAAGTGAATTCTGTTGCTCATGCTGTTTCCCTTCTAAGACGATTTGGTGGTGCGAAGCCAACGCGTCCAATGCGTTGCGGAGGCGTTGTTGGAGTGTTGCAGCAAAACCCCGAGTAGGAGGATGGCCAAAAGTACGATGCCGCGGCCGAGTCCCTGCCAGAAGAATGAGAGACCCAAGAGATTCATGCCATTGTTGAGCAAGGCAAAGATCAGGACTCCAACAATCGTGCCGGGCACCGATACTCTGCCGAACCTGCTCAATGTCGCGCCGATAAAGACGGCGCCGATGGCATCCATCAGATAGGCCTGGCCGCTGGCAGGGACATATCCATTAGTTCGTGCAGCAAGAATGACCCCGGCGAAGCCGCAAATCAATGCACAAAAAACATACGCACTGGACAGTAATGGCGCGGTCCGCAAGCCACTGATGCGAGCTGCGCTTGGTTGTTCCCCGGTCAATGTAAGAGTTCGTCCGTAGCGGGTAATTCCAATCAGCAGCCCCACGCCAAGCACGACGGCGGCGGTGTTTATGACAGCGGCATCTACACCCAAGAAGTAGCCGCGGCCTAGCACCGCGAAACCTTCTGGAACACGAGGGGCCGACAAGTAGATCGGAGCGCCACCACCGGTAAGCAACTGTTGGGCGCTTGTCCCGACGAACCAGATACTCAAAGTGGCAAGGAAAGCGGGAATCCGCAAGGCAACGATGAGTAGGGCATTGACCACTCCAACAACGAGTGCGATTAGCAGTCCGCCAACAACTGCAACCCAGGCCCGGTAGCCGTCGGCTATCAGCCAGGCGCTGGCCAGTGCCCCGAGGTCCAGGGACACACCAACGGACAGATCAATTCCCCCAGCCCGGACGACTACGGTCAAACCAACCGCCACCATCGCCAGCAGCGAGACCTGCCCCAGGATGCCCACGAGGTTTCCAACCGTGAGAAATACCGGGGATAGAACCGAGAAGGTCAGCAAGATCAGGCCCAGCCGCCGGAGCGATCAAACGAGACGGGCTCCAGGTACTTGCCTTTGTTCTACCCGCGAACGTTGGGGTTCCCTGGTCGACAGCGTTTACGCGTTCCAATGTTTGACTCGTGCTCATACCCGGCTCCTTCCACGTAGGGTCATGCTCGCCAAGACCAAGAGGATCAATGCACCCTTGGCTCCGCTCACCCACTGGCTCGCCACTCCCAACAACGTCAATCCGTTGCCCAGGGCGGCCACGAACAGGGCTGCGAGGACCGTACCCGGCACCGAGACCAGACGACGTCGGGAGAAAATCGTCGACATGTAGGCAACCAAGATGATGTCGAGCAGAATTTGTGTGCCAATGCCCGGCACGGCCGCCGAAAGGCGGGTCAATAGCAGCACACCAGCTACGCCGGCGAGCGCAGACCCAATAATGTAGCTGCCGAATCGGTAGCGCTTGGGCGATACACCGCAGACTTCTGCTGCGACGGGATTCTGTCCTGTCGCGTAACAGTTCACACCCCACCGAGTACGTCCGAAGCCCCACCATCCGAGCATCCCCACGGCAAAGAGAACCCATGCCGCGATGGGGATGCCGAGCCACGAAGCGTCTCGTAGTGCAATGAGGAAAGGGTCTTCAAGTCCGATCTTGATGTTTTGGCTCAGCACCAATTCCAGGGAAGTTGCGATGCCCATCGTGGCCAAGGTGGCCAGTAGCGGTCGCAATCCCAGGAGCACACACACTCCATTTACGGAACCAATGATTAGCGCCACGGTTATACCGCCAGCCACTGCGACGATAGCCGAGTGTCCGTGCGCACTGAGTAGCGCTGTCGTCATTCCCGCAAGACCAGCGACGGCACCGTTGGATAAGTCGATGCCCCCGTTGAGCACGTCATCACCACCGTTGATGATGACCACGGCCAACCCCACCCCGCGATGCCTGTAACTGCTGCTTGGCTCAGGATTGTGGCGAGGTTCTGTCCGCTTAGAAAATATGGGATCCCAGAACAAAAACCAGCAGGACGGCGCCCAGTGCCGCGTAGCCGAACCATCTGCGCAAGGCAATGGTCGACAGACGCTCTGAGCGTCCACTTTCTGACGAAGTTTTCTGAAGTGTCTGAATGCTCATGCGTTTACCTGCTCCTGTGAGTCGAGAGAGGTGTCCCCGGCGGAGGCCAGGCGAAGCACTTGATCCGTTGTTGTCGACGCACCGGGCAGCTGCCCGAGGAGCTGCCCCCGGTAGAGCACCGCGATACGGTCGGCGATACCTACCAGTTCCTCTAGATCAACGGTGACAACCAGTACGGCAGCGCCCTGATCGACGAGTTCATTGATTTGGCGATAGATCTCTGCACGGCTTCCGACGTCAACCCCTGCAGTGGGCTGGTCCAAGACCAGGACGCGGGCTCCGTGAGCTAGCCACTTTCCAAGAACAACCTTCTGCTGGTTGCCTCCGGAGAGCTGGGAAGCCACGGCTTCGGGGTCCGCCGGCCGGACGTCCAGCTTGTGGATCAACGTTCTAGCCTGCTCGCGCTCGCGGGACAGCGCAGTGAATCCCAGCCGTCGCCCCAAGGATTTGAGGCTCGCTGCGGCTATGTTTTCTCGGACTGTGTTGCGTATGAAGATCCCGTCATCCCGGCGGTCAGCTGGAACGTAGCCGCCGCCACGGGAAACAAAATCAGCCATGGACCGGATTCGCTGACCCCACAGGCAGATGGTGCCGTGGGCCTTCGTCCTGCTCGTAGCGGCATCAGCCAGGGATTCAATCCCAGAACCGACAAGACCTGTCACACCGACGATTTCACCAGGGTGCACTTCCAAGTTGATGTTGCTGAGCTGGCCTGGAATCCCAACATTTTTCAGAACCAATGCAGGTTCTTCCGAGAGCCAGCGACGAGGTTGGCGCCCCGACTCGAACTCGGAAACGGCGGAACCAACCATCAGCTGCACGACGTCGTCTATGGTGTCACCGGCGTTGAAGCAGGCATCGCCAGCATTCTGACCATTACGCAACACGGTGATTCGATCAGTGATTTCGCGCAGTTCCTGCAAATAGTGCGAGATGAAGATGATTCCCACACCCGTCTCACGCAAGTGCGCAATGGTACCGAATAACTGGCGCACTTCCTCCGCTGCCAAAGGCGCCGTGGGCTCGTCCAGTATCAAGATCCTCGGCCCGGTGAGGACGGCTCGGGTGATCTGTATCAGCTGCTGTTGAGAGACACTCAGCTCCTCGATAAACGCGGCCCCATCAATCTTTTGACCCGTGCAACGCAGAATGTCGGCGGTGGCGCGCTGTTGTTCTTCGCGAACTCGTCGCCAGCTGCTTCCCAAGACCTCCGAGCCTAGGTATAGCTGTTCGGCGACGGTGAGCCGTCCGGCCTGGTGCCGGTCCTGATGAATAACCCGGATACCCCTCGCTTCGGCATCCGCCGGACGAGTAATGGAAACCGGCTCTCCATCCAGCTGGATGCTGCCGGAGTCCAGGGTGTAGAGGCCCGTGAGGATCTTGATCAAGGTAGATTTCCGGCACCATTTCCCCAACCAGTCCCAAGACTTCACCGCTGCGAAGGCTCAGCGACACCCGGTCGAGCACGGTCACGGCTCCAAAGGACTTGGTGATTCCCCGCATTTCTAGAAGGAGGTCAGATCCCGAGCTCATTGCGCACCTGTTCCACGTTGTCCTTGGTGACGAACACCGGATCCACATAACTCGTCTTGGGGACCTCGCTGGTTTGGCCGGCAAGGTACTTCGCGACGTTCACCGCCGATTGGGCAGCCATCTGAGCCGTGGGTTGAGCAACGGTGAAGCGATATGAGCTTTCCGGATTGGCGATCAGGTCCAGGGCACCAGGCTCGGCATCTACTCCGTACAGTCCGATGTCGGCGTCTTTCGAGGTATCCACCGCGTGGGCAGCCCTATCAGGGGCATGTCCCAGCACGACCAAACCGCATCGATCTCGCCCTCCGGCAATCGGCGTAGCTGGTCCTGAACCTGTTTCTTGGCATCCTCGATCGTTCCCTCATATTTGTCCTGCAGTTCAGGGTCAATGATCTGAATCTCTGGATATTCCTGCAGCACCAGCTTGAGGCTTTCGTAACGGATCCGGCATGGAGTCACTCCGGGAAAGCCGTTGAATGCGAGAATCCGCCCCTGCCCGTCGATGTCTTCAGCAAGAGTGCGCGCCAAGGTCGTGCCGATGTTCCAGTTATCACTGGTGACGTTGTTCTTCGAGTACTCACTTTGAAAATCCACGGTGAACAGGTCGATTCCTGCTTCATCCACCTTCGCCAGGGCAGGAGTCAGCGTTTGCGCGTCACCTAGGATCACCACGATCGCATCCGGCGATTGAGCGATGAGGTTCTCGATGTCGGCAACGTGTTTGTCGTCCTTGGCTTCCGCCTGCGTCGCAATCACCTCGCCGCCCAGCTCCCCGATCTTGGCCTGTAGTTCTTCGTACACAGTTCGGCTGAAGTCGTGAACAATATCCTTGGCTGCGATACCCACCGTTTTGCCTTCCAGGGAAGGCGCATCAGCCACCTCTGCCTGCGCAACGGGCTTGATGTCCTCCTTGGCGATCGGAGCACTCGCTGGCCTAACGGGCTCCTTGAGGGAGCACGCGGAGAGCAAGGTAGTCGCAGCCAACCCGATGCCTACGATCTGGGCCATGGTTTTCACGGAGCGCGTCACGGAAATCCTCTCTTTTGGTCGTACTTGTTGCCGAGGAATTCCGGGATGCACCGCACTGCGCACAGGTCATCCCAGTTCCATCGAACCTGGCAGTAGCACTATCCGCGTACAGCGGACTTGCTGCGGCGTCGACGAGCCAGGTCTCTCGGCCGCTCTGGATGGTGTTCTTCGATTCCACCACTTCGGTTTGGCGGGCCGTAAGCCTCTCCTTCACCGGCGGACTCAGAAGGAAATGAGTCGTAGCAAAACGCTGAAACACCGGATTTCATGACACTGGGACGGATCAATATGACCGCACAATTCGTCATATGACGCCCCACCCATGGACATCTATGAGTTTTCAAAGCGAGCTTGGTACTTTCTGCGCTCGCGATTGCGTAGGTGTACTCCGCCATCCCAGCTTCAAAGTCCCTTGGAGGGGTTGGGTGTTGGTGCGTGCGTGGCTACGGTCAGGGCATCGACATGTGGCGGCCCGAGCAACCCAATCCTTCAGGAGGATCATGACCTCGACATGGCAGCGCACCAGCGCGCAGATCAACACCGATGACTTCGAATCCGATGGACGCTACGACGTGGTGGTCGTGGGGCCGGGCTGACCGGGCTGACCACGGCGGTGCTGCTCAGCCGGGCGCGGCTGCAGTGGCGGT
>NZ_BAXF01000072.1:0-8168 GCF_001310435.1 Arthrobacter sp. JCM 19049
CTGGCCAGCACCCTACTGGCCATGCTGGCCCTGGTCATCGGCGTCCCCGGCGCCGTGGCCCAGCCCGAGGACGGCGTCGAGGGCAAAACCTTCGTCATCGGCACCGACACCACCTTCGCCCCCTTTGAGTTCCGCCAGGGCGGGGATCTGGTGGGCATCGACATGGACCTGCTGCGCGCCATCGCCGAGGAGGAGGGGTTCAATGTTGAGATCCGCTCCCTGGGCTTCAACGCGGCCCTGCAGGCGCTGAGCTCAAACCAGGTCGACGGCGTGATCGCCGGCATGTCGATCACCGACGAGCGCAAGGAAGTCTACGACTTCTCCGAACCCTACTTCGAGTCCGGCATCCAGATGGCCATCGAACGCGGCAACGAGGACATCAAGGGCTACGAGGACCTCAAGGGCAAGACCGTGGTCGCCAAGACCGGCTCTGAGGGGGAAACCTTCGCCAAGTCGATCGCCGACGACTACGGGTTCGAGGTCAAGTCGCTGGACCAGTCGGCCACCATGTATGAGTCGGTCAAGGCCGGCACCGCGGTGGCGGTCTTCGATGACTATCCGGTGCTGGCCTACGGCATCGCCCAGAGCAACGGGCTGAAGACCGTGACCGAGAAGGAGCCGGCCGGATCCTACGGGTTCGCTGTGAACAAGGGCAAGAACTCCGCGCTGCTGGCCGCCTTCAATGACGGGCTGGCCAAGCTGAAGGACAGCGGGGAGTACGACAAGATCCTGGACTCCTACCTGGCCGATCCGGCCGCCTCCAGTTCCGGCGGCTTCTTCGACCTGCTCAAGCAGTCCTTCCCGGCCCTGATGATGGGTCTGAAGAACACCCTGGTGGTCACCGGGATCTCCTTCGTGGTGGCGATGGCGCTGGGTCTGCTCTTCGGATTCCTGAAGATCTCCCGCAACATCTTCGCCCGCGGACTGGCCACCGGCTTCATCAACCTCTTCCGCGGCACCCCGATCCTGGTGTGGGCGTTCTTCTTCTACTTCGGTCTGGCCCAGCTGATCGGGCAGAGCGTGAACATCTGGGTGGCCGGCGTGCTGACCCTGTCCCTGAACGGCGCGGCCTACATCGCCGAAATCGTGCGCGGAGGCGTGCAGTCGGTGGACCCTGGACAGTTGGAGCCTCCCGCTCGCTGGGCCTGGGATACGGCAAGTCAATGCAGAAGGTCGTGATCCCGCAGGCGTTCAAGATCATGACCCCGTCGCTGATCAACCAGCTGATCATCATGCTCAAGGACTCCTCACTGCTGCTGGCCATCGGTTTTGGCGAACTGCTCTACCAGGGCCAGCAGATCTACGCGGCCAACTTCCGGGTCACCGAGACGCTGCTGATCGTGGCCGTGATCTACCTGGTGGCCATCCTGGCCCTGACCAAACTGGCGAACTTCGCCGATCGGAGGTTTAACAAGTGAGTGAAGTCAGCGAAAAGCGGTCACGCCAACCGAAGATCCAGGTCGAGGGGCTGCGCAAGTCCTTTGGCAGCAACGAGGTGCTGCAGGGCATTGACCTGCAGGTGGCCGAGGGCGAGGTGGTCTGCGTGATCGGGCCTTCCGGGTCGGGCAAGTCCACGCTGCTGCGGTGCCTGAACAAGCTGGAGGAAATCACCGGCGGCACCGTGGTGGTCGATGGCTTTGACGTCACCGACCCCAAGGTGGACATCAATGAGGTCCGCCGCCACGTGGGCATGGTCTTCCAGCACTTCAACCTGTTCCCGCACATGTCGGTGGCGCAGAACATCATGCTCGCCCCCGTGGAGCTGCGCAAGATGTCGCGTTCCGAGGCCCGCACCCGCGCCTGGAGCTGCTGCGCCGGGTGGGGCTGGAGGAGAAGGCCGATGCCGCCCCGCCTCCCTCTCCGGCGGGCAGAAGCAGCGTGTGGCGATTGCCCGCGCGCTGGCGATGAGCCGGGCATCATGCTCTTCGACGAGGCCACCAGCGCCCTGGACCCGGAAATGGTCGGTGAGGTGCTGCAGGTGATCAAGGAACTGGCCGATGAGGGCATGACGATGGTGTTGGTCACCCACGAGATGGGCTTTGCCCGCGAGGTGGCCGACCGGGTGGTGTTCATGGCCGACGGAGTGGTGTGCGAGGAAAACGTCCCCTCCGAGCTGTTCGGCAACCCGCAGCAGGCCCGCACCCAGGACTTCCTGTCCAAGGTGCTCTAACGGCTGGCTGCCGCCACGCAGACGGCGCCCGTTCCGGTGTCCTGGCCCTTGGGGCCGGAGACCGGGGCGGGCGCCTTCGTGTTGGGAGGCGACTACCGCCGGCGGGAGGGCAAGGGGCCGGAAGAACCTGCGGATTTCGCCGGCCGCTTCCGGCCATTGGGCGGGGGAGCGGGCCGTGCGGCGCAGCTTGTGCTGTAAGCGGCGACTCATGTTGACGTGATGCGTGACTCACCAATATACTGAACGAACGGTCGGTAAATATCTTTGACATCAGTGAGGTGAACCATGGCCGCAACCACACAGAATGATTCGCAGCTTAGCGCCGTTCCCAGTTATGAGGAACAGCAGTCGCAGGCCCGTTTCGATGCCATCATCGACGACGATTCGCGCATCGAGCCCCGCGACTGGATGCCCGAGGCCTACCGCAAGACCCTGACCCGCCAGGTCTCGCAGCACGCGCACTCGGAAATCATCGGCATGCAGCCAGAAGCCAACTGGATCACCCGCGCCCCGTCGCTGAAGCGCAAGGCCATCCTGATCGCCAAGGTGCAGGACGAGGCGGGCCACGGCCTGTACCTGTACTCGGCGGCCGAGACCCTGGGCACCGCACGCGATGAGCTGAACGAGCAGCTGCTCACCGGCCGGGCCAAGTACTCCTCGATCTTCAACTACCCGGCCCGCACATGGGCGGACATGGGGGCCATCGGCTGGCTGGTCGATGGTGCGGCCATCGCCAACCAGGTGCCGCTGTGCCGCGCTCCTATGGCCCGTACGGCCGGGCCATGGTGCGCATCTGCAAGGAAGAGTCCTTCCACCAGCGTCAGGGGTTCGAGATCCTGCTGGCCCTTTCTCGCGGCACCGAGGCGCAGAAGAAGATGGCCCAGGACGCCATCAACCGCTTCTACGAGCCTCGCTGATGATGTTCGGTCCGCCGGACGAGCAGTCCCCGAACTCCAAGCAGTCCATGGCCTGGAAGATCAAGCGCTTCTCCAACGACGACCTGCGCCAGCGTTTCGTGGGCATGATCGCCGAACAGGTCAAGGTGCTGGGCCTGACCCTGCCGGACCCGGAACTGCGCTTCGATCAGGAGTCGGGCAAGTGGATCCACAAGGATCTGAACTGGGATGAGTTCATGAGCGTGATCAAGGGTGGCGGTCCAATGAACGCCCACCGCATGGAGCGCCGCCGCGCCGCCCACCGCGAAGGTGCCTGGGTGCGCGAAGCCGCCGCAGCATACGCCAACAAGCAAGCACAAAGTGAGGTCGCCTAAACGATGAGCACCCAGAAGAACCAGTGGCCGCTGTGGGAAGTCTTCGTGCGTTCCTCCCGTGGCCTGTCCCACGTACATGCCGGTTCGCTGCACGCACCGGACGCCAGATGGCCGTGCGCAATGCACGGGATCTGTACACCCGGCGCAACGAAGGTGTGTCGCTGTGGGTCGTGAAGTCCGATGACATCATCTCCTCCGACCCGGGGGCGAAGGATGAATTCTTTGAATCGCCCAAGGGCAAGGACTACCGCCACGCCACCTACTACAAGGCCAGCGAAGGGTGAAGCACCTGTGAAGTCCGATGAACTGGATGCCACCCTGGACAGCTTCGGCGACGCGCTGGCCTCGGCCACCCGGGTCACCCCGGGCAACGCGCTGCGTCCGGAGGACATCGCCCAGGATGGGGTCAAGCCCTCCGAGGCGGTCGCCCAGTACGCGCTGCGCCTGGGGGACGACTCGCTGATCCTCTCCCAGCGCATGGCCCACTGGGTCTCACGGGCCCCGGAACTCGAAGAGGACGTGGCACTGGGGAACATCACCCTGGACCTGCTGGGCCACGCCCGCTCGTTCCTGACCTACGCCGGGCTGGCGTGGGACAAGACCGAGGATGAGCTGGCCTACTTCCGTGAGGAAGAGGACTTCACCTCCCTACACATCGTGGAGCAGGACAACGGGCACTTCGGGGTGACGATCATCCGGATGCTGTTCGTCTCGACCTTCCAGATGCTGCTCTACCGTGAGCTGATGAACTCCTCGGATGAAACCCTGGCGGCCATCGCCGCCAAGGCCGAGAAGGAAGTGCACTACCACCACGACCACGCCGAGCAGTGGACCATCCGCCTGGGCCTTGGCACCGAGGAATCGGCCGCAAGATGCGCCACGCACTGGAAATCATGTGGCCCTACGTCTCGGAGATGTTCGCCGACGAGCCGCTGCACGATGAGCTTGAGGGCATCGCCGTGCGCCCCTCCACCCTGCGCGCAGCCTGGGATGCGGAAATCACCCGCGTCCTGGACGCCGCCGGACTGGAAGCCCCGCAGGTGCCGCAGGCCATGTGCCGCGGACGCCAGGGCGAACACTCGGAATACCTGGGCTACATTCTGGCCGAAATGCAGGTCCTGGCCCGCAAGCACCCGGGCGCGACCTGGTAGCAATCTTTTCGAACCGAATGGGTGAGCAGAGATGACGAAGCAAAGCATGAGCACCGATCACGAGAAGCTGCAGCACATCGCCTCCAAGGTCAATGACCCGGAGATCCCCGTGCTGAGCATCGCCGATCTGGGGATCCTGCGCGGGGTCGAGCAGCTGGAGGATGGCACCGTCCAGGTGACCATCACACCGACCTACTCCGGCTGCCCGGCCATGGACGTGATCACCCAGGACCTGCACCACGCCTTCGAGGACGCCGGTTACCAGAAGGTGGACGTCAAGCTGGTGCTCTCACCGGCCTGGACCACCGACTGGATGAGCGAGGACGGCAAACGCAAACTCAGCGAATACGGCATTGCCCCGCCCACCGGCACCGGCCACCGCGGCCCGGTGACCCTGGGGCTGAGCGTGAAATGCCCGCGCTGCCACTCCCTGAAGACCCGTGAACTCGCCCGCTTCGGTTCGACCGCGTGCAAGGCGCTGTACACCTGCAGCGACTGTTTGGAACCTTTCGACTACTTCAAGGTGCTTTCATGACTGAACAAACCACACCGACGCGCCGGCGGGCCACCTTCCACCGGTTGACCGTCTCCGAGGTCCGGCGCTTGACCAAGGACTCCATCGAGGTGACCTTCGCGATCCCGCCGGAGCTGTCCGAGGAATACGACTACGTCGCCGGGCAGTACGTGGCCCTGCGCAAGGAGCTGCCCAACGCCGAGGGCGAGCTGCAGGAAGTGCGCCGCTCCTACTCGATCTGTGCCGCACCGACCGGCAGCGAGATCAAGGTCGCGATCAAGCGCGACCTGGGCGGGGTGTTCTCCACCTGGGCGAATGAGGAACTGGAGGCCGGCGAGCAGATCGATGTGATGAGCCCGGCCGGCGCCTTCATCTCCAAGCACAAGCTCACCGGGATGAACGACCCGACCAGCGTGGATACGCTCACCCAGGACCACTTCGTGGCCGTTGCCGCGGGCAGCGGGATCACCCCGGTGCTGGCCATTGCCCGCACCATCCTGGAAGCCAACGAGAACACGCGCTTTGACCTGATCTACGCGAACAAGGCCGCCATGGACGTGATGTTCCTGGAGGAGCTGGCGGACCTGAAGGACCGCTATCCCTCACGGATGGCCCTGCATCACGTGCTCAGCCGGGAGCAGCGCATCTCCCGCTGCTCTCCGGGCGCATTGACGCCGAGAAGCTCACCGCCCTGCTGAACTCCGTCATCCCGCACGACGATGTGGACGAATGGTTCCTGTGCGGTCCCTTCGAGCTGGTCCAGCTGGTGCGCGACCAGCTCTCCGAACTGCAGGTCCCGGCCGACAAGGTCCGCTTCGAACTGTTCACCACCGGTGAGCCGAACCGGCCGCAGGGCCAGATCGGCCGCCCGGTCGAGGTGGATGAGAACGAGGAAAGCTACGAAATCACCTTCAAGCTCGATGGGCTGCAGGGTGAGGTCAAGTCCCCGGTGCGCACCAATGAGACCGTGCTGAACGCCGCGCTGCGGGTCCGCCCGGACGTTCCGTTCGCCTGCGCCGGCGGGGTGTGCGGCACCTGCCGCGCGAAGGTCACCTGCGGCAGCGTGAAGATGGCCGAAAACTACGCGCTGGAGCCGGACGAGATCGAGGCCGGCTACGTGCTGACCTGCCAGTCCCATCCGACCAGTGACAAAGTCACCGTCGACTTCGACGCCTAGGAGCCGCCCGATGATCGAACTGAACATTGCCGATTCGGTGGCCACCGTGGTGCTGAACGCACCGCAGAAGATGAACGCGCTGGACGAGGCGGCCCTGGCCGAACTGTCCGAGGCCTATGACCAGGCGGCCGCCCAGGTGCAGTCCGGTCAGGTGCGCGCCCTGCTGCTGCGCGGAGAGGGCCGCGGGTTCTGTGCCGGACGGGACATCTCCGGGGTGAACCCGGCAGACGATGACGTCATGGGCTACCTCGACGGCAAGGTGCAGCCGCTGCTGCAGAAGATGTCGGCGTTTCCTGCCCCGACGTTCGCCGCGGTGCACGGCGCCTGCCTGGCGTCGGGCTGGGCCTGGCCGTAGCCACCGACGTGGTCTACGTGGCCGAGAACGCGAAGATCGGCTCCCCGTTCGCCAACCTGGGCGCCACCCTGGATTCGGGCGGACACTGGTTGTTCACCGAACGGCTCGGCGCCCACCGGACCCTGGATCTGATCTATACCGCCGAACTGATTTCCGGCACCGAGGCGGTGCGCTCCGGGCTGTTCTCCCGGGCCTTCGCCGCGGAGCAGCTGCTGGAGCAGACCGAGCAGATCGTGGCCCGGGTCGCCAACGGCGCCACGCAGGCGTTCGTGGCCTCCAAAGAACTGGTCGCCCAGATCCGTGACGAGCGGGTGGGACTGTGGGCGTCCATGCGCGCCGAGAACAAGGCCCAGGCGGCCCTGTGCGACACCGCCGACTACGGCGAGGGCTTCAAGGCCTTCCAGGAAAAGCGCGCGCCGCGGTTCACCGGCCGCGGCTAACAGCACTGGCGAACACCGCCACCGACTGCACGCAGCCTCCGGGAAAAGACACCGTCTTTTCCCGGAGGCTGCCTGCGTTGACCGGCACTGCGCCCAGCCGGAGGGGCAATGCGCCGGAACAGCGGCCGGCCCAGGGGGCTGCGGGATACCCCCTACCGGGTGTCGGCGTCCTCGAAAATCAGCAGCGTCTGGGTGTCAAGCACGGTGGGCAGGGATTGGAGGCGTTCAAAGACCACCCGGCGCAGGTCCAGGTTGTCCTTGGCCCGCACCAGCAGGATCACATCGAAGTTCCCGCCCACCAGGCCCACGTGGTGCACCTCCGGGATGGAGGCCAGATGGTCCCGCAGCTCCCGCCACGAATGCTGGCGCAGCTTCAGGGTGACATAGGCGCTGGCCTTCAGACCCGCCTTGACCGGGTCGATGACCGCCGTGTACCGGGTGATCACCCCGGCGTCCTGCAGGCGGGCAATGCGTGAATAGGCGTGGGCCCGCGAGACGTGCACCCGCTGTGCCACGGTGGTCACCGACTGGCGTCCGTCCCGGGTCAATTCGGCCAGGATCGCATGATCCACGTCATCGAGTTTGATCTCGGTTTCCTTGCTCACCAAAGCTCCTGAAACTGCGGGCGGACGAGTTCTCGTCAAAGCCCTGATGAATGAACTATTCGTCTACGAGTATAGGGAATATTCCCGCAACTTTCTGGGATCAGCCGCCGGACTGGCGACGAATAGTCATCGTTACCCATAATTGTGAACAAAGAATGTATTGGTGAGTGATTTCACACGACCCTCTGTCGTGGGTCACGCACCCGGTCAGGAAAGGTGGGTTGCCATGAGCACCGAACCCCGCGAAGACCTCATCACTGAAGTCAGCCGCAAATTCGGCATTTCCCCCGAGGACTACATGCTGCCGGCACGGCACATGATCAATCTGCTGAACCCGGACGGCTCGCTGCGCTCCACCGAGGAGCAGGGCGCGGAGCCGGGGCACGAGTACCCGCTGCCCAGCCCCGCCGAACTGCTGCGCGCCTACGAGGCGCTGGTGGTCGGGCGACGGGTCAACGACCAGAACTCGGCCCTGGTCCGCCAGGG